>RECT01000347.1 GCA_007693875.1 Spirulina sp. DLM2.Bin59 | reverse complement strand
CCCCCGTTGACGTAAAAAACCGGGTGCAGGGCCGCAATCAGGGCGCTGGCCCGGAGTTCTGCAAAAATCACCACCCCATCGACGGGTTTGAGGGTGGCGAGGAGTTCGGCCCGCTGTTGGGCGGGGATAATCGGTCGGGGCGGTTGGCCGGGGCGGTGGGGTTTGAGGGCGGCTACGGAAGCATCACTATTCAGGCCGACGATGAGCCGCTGACCGTAGGCTTTCGCGGCGGTGAGGTAGCGGCAATGGCCCACATGGAGCAGGTCAAAGCAGCCATTAGTGAAGACTAATGGCCGCCATTGGTCAGGGTGGGCAGCGATCGCCCCCTGAAGGGCAGCAAGGGTATAAATGGACATCCCGCAGAATTAGGACTGGGCAGATTGGGGGGCTTGATGCCCCTGTTCGTAGGCAAATCTTACCAGTTGGGCGCGGTTTTCGAGGTTGAGCTTGCTGAGAATGTTGCTGAGATGACTTTGGACGGTGCGGGGGGAAATGAAGAGGCGATCGCTAATTTGCTTATTAGTAAACCCTTGGATCACCTCCCAAAATACCCGCTCTTCAGCGGGGGTGAGGGGCAAAGGCTCCGGCGCACGGGTGGTTTCAATCCCCAAGGGGGCAGATTGTACCGTGGTGGGGCTGCTGATCTGCTGCATCATCCGGACAATTTCCGTATGGATGCGGCGCGATCGCTCCAGTTGGGTCTCAATTTTCACCAGCAATTCCCGCAACACAAAGGGCTTGGTCATATAGTCATCCGCCCCCATCTCATGGCCCCGGATCCGGTCTTCCAGTTCATCCTTCCCGGAAAGAAAAATAAACGGGATCAACTGCCCAGAGGGGATCGCCCGCACCTGACGGCAAAAGTCTAGGCCATTCATGGCCGGCATCATCACATCAGAAATAATTAAATCTGGGGGTTGGGTGACAAGCAAGTTAATCGCCGCTTGGGGTTCACCAACGCCAGTCACCTGGTAGCCCATGGCTTCCAGATACTCCTGGAGGTTATCCCGGAGAATTTGATCATCATCTACTAATAAGATTTGTTTCATTGCCAATTGTTTCCACCTTTAATCTGAATCTTAAACCATGGGATCAAGAGATTATTGCCTGGACGTAAATTGAGGTCATGGGGTTGCCGATGGGGAGTGGCGGCGGGGAATGCTTAAGAGAAACCAAAGGTTTAGGATTGCGTAGTCTATGATTCAAAGCTTTAATGGGGGTTCCGGGACAATCACCCGTGTTTACGCAACAACCTGAATTTTCAGTTTTCTTAGGGTTTATGTACGAAAAAATCACCCCTCCTACCGTTGGCTCTCGCATTACCTTTGAAGCCGGCCATCCCATTGTGCCCCATGATCCGATTATCCCCTTTATTCGCGGTGATGGCACCGGAGTGGATATTTGGCCCGCCACGCAAAAGGTGATTGATGCGGCGGTGGCCCATGCCTATGGCGGCGATCGCCAAATCCATTGGTTCAAGGTCTATGCCGGTGATGAAGCCTGCGAACAGTACGGTACTTATCAATACCTCCCGGAAGATACCCTCACCGCCATTAAAGAATATGGCGTTGCCATCAAGGGGCCCCTCACCACCCCCGTCGGCGGCGGCATCCGCTCCCTCAACGTTGCCCTCCGGCAAATTAACGACCTCTATTGCTGCGTCCGGCCCTGCCGTTTCTACCCCGGCACACCTTCCCCCCACAAAACCCCGGAAAAGCTCGACATCATCGTTTACCGGGAAAACACTGAAGATATTTATCTGGGGATTGAATGGCGGGAAGGGACGGAAATCGCCCAAAAGCTGATCAAGTATCTCAACGAAGAACTGATCCCCGCCACGCCGGAACATGGCGACAAACGCCTCCCCCTCGATGCCGGGATTGGGATTAAACCGATCAGTAAAACGGGAACCCAGCGGTTAGTGCGTCGCGCCATCCAGCACGCCCTGCGCTTGCCCCCCGCCAAGCAACAAGTCACCCTCGTTCATAAGGGCAACATTATGAAATACACCGAGGGGGCTTTCCGGGATTGGGGCTATGAGTTGGCCACCACGGAGTTTCGCGCTGAATGTGTGACGGAGCGGGAATCTTGGATTTTGGGCAATAAGGAAGCGGATCCCGATCTCACCACGGAAGCCAATGCTCGCCAAATCGACCCCGGCTACGATGCCCTCACACCGGAGAAGCAGGCGGCCATCTGTGAGGAAGTGGAGGAAGTGCTCGGGGCGATCTGGGACAGCCACGGCAATGGCCAATGGAAAACGAAGGTGATGGTCAATGACCGCATTGCCGATAGTATTTTCCAACAGATCCAAACCCGGCCCGATGAATATTCCATCTTGGCGACGATGAACCTGAACGGCGATTATCTCTCCGATGCGGCGGCGGCGATCGTCGGTGGTCTGGGGATGGGGCCGGGGGCGAATATTGGCGACACCTGCGCTGTTTTTGAAGCCACCCATGGCACAGCCCCCAAACACGCCGGTTTAGACCGGATCAACCCCGGTTCGGTGATCCTTTCGGGGGTGATGATGCTGGAGTTTATGGGTTGGCAGGAGGCCGCTGATCTGATTAAGAAGGGGATTGGGGGGGCGATCGCTGCCCAAAAAGTCACCTACGATCTAGCGCGGCTGATGACCCCGAAGGTGCAACCGTTGAAGTGTTCGGAATTTGCCGACGCGATCATCGAGGGGTTTTAGCCCTAAGTCATTGAGGAGAAAAGAGGATAGAGAAGAGAGGAAAGAGGGAAGTTGAGCATTCTCCCTCACTTCTCACTTCTCACTCCTCACTCCTCACTCCTCACTCCTTTAAGTGGCCCAATCAGCGATAATACAAGGGCAAAGGCATGGATAGCAACGATTGATCATGGTGAAACAGCGCGTTCTGTCTGGGGTTCAGCCCACGGGGAATTTACATCTGGGGAACTATCTAGGGGCAATTCGCAATTGGGTAGAAGCTCAGGCACAGTACGATAATTATTTCTGTGTGGTGGATTTACACGCCATTACCGTCCCCCATGACCCGGCGGTGTTGGCGGATAATTCCTATGCGATCGCCGCCCTCTATCTGGCCTGTGGCATTGATCTCACCCATTCGACAATTTTCATTCAATCCCACGTCCGCGCCCATACGGAACTGACTTGGCTGCTCAACTGCATCACGCCCCTAAATTGGTTGGAGCGAATGATCCAGTTTAAAGAAAAGGCGGTGAAGCAGGGGGAAAACGTTAGTGTGGGCCTGTTGGATTATCCGGTGCTGATGGCGGCGGATATTTTGCTCTACGATGCCGATCTGGTTCCCGTCGGGGAAGACCAAAAACAGCATATTGAACTGACCCGCGATCTGGTGATCCGGGTGAATGATCAATTCGGCACGGGGGAAAACTCCGTCCTCAAGTTACCCAAACCCTTGATCCGTAAAGATGGGGCGCGGGTGATGAGCCTCAGCGATGGGACGAAAAAAATGTCTAAATCTGATCCTTCGGAATTGAGCCGGATTAGTTTGCTCGATCCCCCAGAGGCGATCGCCAAAAAAATCAAACGCTGCAAAACTGACCCCATCAAGGGCCTCGAATTCGACAACCCCGATCGCCCCGAATGCCACAACCTCTTGACTCTCTATCAACTCCTTTCCGGCCAAAGCCGCGAGGCGGTGGCGGCGGAATGTGCCGCGATGGGTTGGGGGCAATTTAAACCGCTGCTGACGGAAACGGCGATCGCCGCCCTGGAACCGATCCAGACCAAATATGGGGAAATCATGGGCGATCGCCCCGCTCTGGAAACCATCCTCCGGGAGGGCCGCCAAAAAGCGGAAGCTTCCGCCGAAGCCGTCCTCGCCCGCGTTAAAACCGCCCTAGGCTTCTCCACCCCCCTCTAAAGCGGTTAATACCGCCTCTGTTGTCGCCGTCCAGCCGACGATTCCCCCCTGAGCGGTGATCATCGCCAGGGTAGCGGCGTGAAATTCGGGAAAATAGCTGGCGGTGGCATCGCTAACCAGGAGGCATTCATAGCCGCGATCGTTGGCTTCCCGCATCGTCGTTTGTACACAAACCTCGGTGGTTACGCCGGTAATTAGTAAATGGGTGATGCCCCGTTTTTCCAGTTCCGCAGTCAGGTCAGTGTGATAAAAGGCCCCTTTCCCCGGTTTGGGGATGATCACTTCCCCCGGTTGGGGAGTGAGGGCGGGAATAATGCCATTGCCCGGCTCGCCCGCGATGAGAATCCGCCCCATGGGGCCAGAGTCGCCAATGGTTAACGTCCCCTTACCCCGGTTGCGTTTACTGGGGGGACAATCGGATAAATCCGGGCGGTGACATTCAAGGGTATGAATCACCGTCAAGCCGAGGGCGCGAAACCGGGCGAGGAGTTTTTCCACCTGGGGAACGATCGCCTCAAGGCGACTCACCTCATTGCCCAAAATTTCCCCAAACCCGCCGGGTTCTAGGAAATCCCGTTGCATATCAATAATCACTAACGCCAGTTGCTTGAGGGGAGGCAAGGGGTAGGAATAGGGTTGGGCGGCGATCTGATCAGCCATAGCAGCATCCTTTCAGTGAGGGGGATTGTCCCCTAGTGTACGGAGGATGGCGCAGTTTGGATCGCATCGGGGGCGGGAAGGGGATTGAGGCGCAGGGAGGCGATCGCCCTGGCATCCTGTTCCTTCTGGCTGTGGATTTCTAAGGCGCAGTACAGCCCTAACATTTGGGGAACGGCGGGATGGCTGGCCACCATTCCCTCCTGAGCTTGGTCATCGAATTTGGCCAGGCGTTGGCGAATTTGGCTGAGGCGATCGCAATTATTGACCGGCTTGCGGGGTTGGGGCAGTTCCAGATTGGGCCAATTTTCCAAATCACTACAGGGGCAAGCCTCCGTCTGAATCCCCCTGGCTTTTTGGGGAATCAGCAATGCACAGCGGTAACAGGGGGTAATTTCCCACTGCTCTAAAAGTAAATCGGCAATGACAATTTCTGATCCTTCCAAGTAACAGTTTTGGCCCTCACAGGCGGTAATTTGTTCCCAGCAGGCGGTAAAAGCGGGACTGTAGCGATCGCCCATCACCACCTGCGTACAATGAACAGGGGCTTGGTGAGCAATGATCACCCCCTTGCCCAATTGCATCCAATAGGCGAGATAACTTTGTACAGATTGTGAGGATGCCATATTGCTCCGACTGAGAAATCTATCCCTATTTTAACCAGTATTTTCTCGGAATGTTGGGATTGTGATCATGATCAACTGCCACAAAAATAAAGCAAAATTTGAGAATTTGCTTAAGCCTTAAAAAGATTAATCCTCAAGACTGGCAAGGGTTTGGCTACTTTGCAAGACAAAAATTGATCATCTTTATTGACGATCCATTCGCAAAACTTAACGAACTGTAATTTTTGCATACAAAACCCTACAATTTCATAGAAAAATTATGATCAATGGCGTTATTTTTGCTGTTCCCTAGTTTTGCCCTGGTGGTACGCCCTGGGATTAATTCCCAAAGTACAATGTTTTCCTAGGGCGATCGCGCTATCCTACAGCCATGGGGATTGTGAGGAATTTCATGCTAGATCTCACCAAACTAGCGGGGCAAATGCCCGCCATTAGTCAACACCTCCACCAAGAAGCCCAGGTCAGTCGCCAACGGCTTGATCGCGCCCGGAGCCTCTTTGCCACACTTCAGGAAAATCAAGCCCATTGGCTAGCCCAGCAGGAGGAATGGGGCGATCGCCTCCTCTTTGCCACCGCCACCCCCACGGAACCCCCGGACACCGCCAAGCTGATCCCCGTCCCTCCCGCCAAGCACACCGTTTTCGCCACCGACGGCTCCCAAATCGCCCCCTCCCATCACGAAATCGCCTACTGCTATCTGGTCAACATTGGCCGGGTAATGTTGCACTATG
>RECT01000049.1 GCA_007693875.1 Spirulina sp. DLM2.Bin59 | reverse complement strand
ATCCCAGGGTTATCTACCGGCCCAAGCCTTTATTAAGCGGGTGATGGGCACACCGGGCCATGCGGTGGGCGTGCATCAGCAGCAGGTTTATCTTGATCATCAACCCTTACAGGAACCCTACATCACCGCCCCACCCCGCTATGAATTCCCCGATGTCACCATCCCCGACCATCGCCTCTTTGTGATGGGGGATAACCGCAACAACAGCAATGATTCCCATATTTGGGGCGTATTACCCGAGGAAAACGTCATCGGTCGGGCCGTATTCCGCTTTTGGCCCCCCGATCGCATCGGCTGGCTCTCGCTATAGAAGTGAGAAAAGAGGAGAGAGAAGAGAGAATTCTCACTTCTCACTTCTCACTCCTCACTTCTCTCTCTAAACCGCCCACTTCTGACAAACCAAGGCAAACCCGACGGCGATCGCCGTAATCACAAAGGCTTCTAAGGGGGGTTGCCCCTGGCCAATGGCAAAAGATGTGACAATTCCTGCGCCAATCGTAGCGAATAGTGCAGATTCGAGCCGGGGGGTGTTGTTATCGTGCTTATCCATAGGGTAATTTCATCGGTTTGGGCGCAGGCATTGCGCCCTTTTTCCGTATTAAGAGAGGATGCCCTTGAGGGTAGCACTAGGGTTTGAGGGCGATCGCCCCTCCCTAGGATTTCGCAATCCAACGTTAACTTTCGCGATTTTTCTTCATCTTTGGCCGAGGTTTGGCTCCTGGGTTAAACTACTTCCCATCAATCCAGAGCAGATTAGCCCCAAAGGGAGAACATTGATCTACGATGGCGGCATCAGGGGCGATTGGGGAACTGTCCATCCCGAACGGAGTCGTTAACTTTTTTAAGCTATTTCCAATGAATAAACATGACGAAATCCTGCGATCGCTGCATAATTTAGCGTTGATCCCAGCAAATTAAGAGAAGATAGAGGAAGCCCGGTGGCTTGCTCAACCCCATTGAGTCTCATTGCATACCCAAAACCGACCATGAAACTGACAATCCCTTGGACTCCCCTCCTTGCCGTCCTGACGCTGTCATTGGGAACCCTCGCTGAGGGGGCAGCGATCGCCACATCTCCCCATTCTCCCACTTCCCGCCTGGACCATCAGGAAAATCTGATCTTGGCCCAAGTATTGGGCAATGTCTGTGGCCGGCTAGAACGGGATACTGGCTTGTTTCCCAATGCCTCTACAGCCGGACAGAGCCTAGGCACACTCAGGACGGATACACCGGTGCGTCTGTTGAGGCGGGTGGGCAATGGGTGGGTTGAGGTGCGAGAGGCGTTCACGCCCTTCAGAACAGGCTATATTCTGGAGCGGGACATTGGCAATACGGGCGATTGCGGCTTTTTACCCACCGCCGAGCCACCGCGCCAAGAATTTAGTTGTTATCTCGTTGATGTTGATCGTTTGGCCGTGTATGGTTCACCGAGAAGCAATGCCGTTTCTCGGTTTTCTTTAGTTAAAAATGATCGCGTTGAGCATATTACGGAAGGTCTCCATAACGGCACATATCCCGATCCTGATACGGGGCTGACCTGGCTACAGATCAGATCTGTCGTCACCCCCCAAAATCCCACTCGTACTGAAGGTTGGGTCAGGCTTCAGGAGTTCACTGGGGGCAATCGTCGCGAGGTGAGACGTAACATGGTTTTAATAGGAGCGTGCAATTGATGAATTACTGGCAAAAGGCGATCGCCATCGCCCTCAGTTCTACCCTTGGCCTCAGCGGCATAACCGCCGCCATCGCCCAATCTAGCCCGATGGAATTGGCCCAAATGGGGGATTTGACCGGGGAATGTCGTCAAGTTAACCAGCGGATTGCCGTTTATGCCACCCGAGGCGGCAATGAAATTGTCACCACCCTAGAGCGGGGTGCAGAGGTGATTATTGATGAACCCATGGCCCTAGCGGGACGAATTGCGATCAGATTGCCCATCAATGGCTTCATCCCCACGGGGATCCTGGCCAACTGTAATACTGTGCTCCCAGATGTCACCAACCCCATAGGGCCGATCTGTATTAACCATCGCGTTGACCCCCGAGCGGGTTTACCGATTCACATTTCCCCTAGTTCTCAATCCCAGGTGCGCGATCGCCTCTTCCCCCGAGAACGGATCACCGTCGTTGGCAACCCCACCCTGGACAATTCCACCGGCATCGAATGGTTACGCATTAGCCATCCCTTCGAGGGTTGGATTGAAAATGGCAACCCCAACAGTCGCAATTTCAACACCACCCCCTGTAATGAACTAGGACTATAGGGAATTGATCCCCTGCGTAGGGGCAAAAAATTTTTTGCCCTCCCCACTTAACATTAAAAAAGGGAGGAAAACATTGAGTTTTCCTCCCTTTTGCCGATCAAGTCGGTGACACTGCCTAAGCAGCAAAGACCTGATTACTTGATGGAAGCTTTCGCGCCCGCTTCTTCAAGCTGCTTCTTGATGCTTTCCGCATCGTCTTTGGTGGTGGCTTCTTTGAGGGCTTTAGGCGCAGATTCCACCACTTCTTTGGCTTCCTTCAGACCCAGGCCGGTGATGGCACGCACCACTTTCAAGATGGCGATTTTCTTGTCATCGGGGAAACTTTCGAGGATGACATCAAACTCGGTTTTTTCCTCTTCCGGTTCAGCGGCCGCAGGGGCAGCACCACCGGGAGCCATCATCATCATCCCACCACCCGCAGGGGCAGCAGCAGTCACACCGAAAGCGTCTTCGATTTGTGTGACCAATTCAGAGGCTTCTAAAAGGGTCAGAGATTTCAACTTTTCCAGAATTTCGTCAGTTGCTGCGGACATGGATTTTCTCCTGAATGTTTAGATAATTGTGAACAAAAGAGGGGTGCAACGCTTCGGTTAAGCGGCATCCCCATCCTTGGCAGCGATCGCCGCGATCGCCCGCCCCAAAGAACTGGGTACTTCGTTGATACCCCGTGCCAAAGAAGAAGGCACTTCCTTGACCCCCACAGCCAAACTGGTGGGAATCGAATTGATCGCCCCCGCAATTTGGGCCATGAGTTCTTCCTTCGAGGGCAGATCGGCGATCGCCTTCACCTGCTCCTCATTGAGGGCGCGGCCCTGCATTACCCCGCCTCGGAATTCCGTTTTCTTGGTTTCCTTCTTAAAGGCTTGGTAGGCACGAATCGCGCCGCCAATATCGTCTTTAACCAGCAAAAAGCCGTTAGAGCCAGATAAAAACTCGCTCATCGGTTGCCATTCGCTGTCCTCCGCCACGGCCAGTTGCATTAAGGTGTTTTTCGTCACCTTACACACTGTACCGAGGGGGCGGAGGCGATCGCGGAGATCCGAAATCTCCGCCACCGTCAAACCTTGATAGTCAAAAACCACAGTTAATTGCGTCGTACTCAAGAGTTCCTTGAGTTCAGCAATAATAGCGGCTTTATTTTCGCGGGTTCTCCCCATGATTTTGTCTCACCTCCTTAGATTGACTCCGTTGCCAACGCTAAAACCCCGACAGCAATGCCGGGGTTTTACAGTCTCGGAAACCATGGCAGCGTGAAAAATCACCCATACTCATAGTTTCCGGAACATTCCTCGGCAGGCCATTAAGCTTGCTGCACCTGCTGTCTTCAGCCTGTTACAGAAACATATTTAATTCTGTCGGAGTTTTTTCGTCTAGGCGACTTCAGTTAACTTCAGATCCCGCAGGGCACTAACATCAACCTGGATAGCAGGGCCCATGGAGGCAGCCACGTAAACGCTGCGCCAGTACCGGCCCTTAGCCCCAGAGGGACGATTGCGGTCTACCGTTTCCTGAAGTGCTTTGAGATTTTCAAGTAAATCCTCGGCTGGAAACGAAGCCTTACCAAACATAACATGAACGATCCCCGTTCGGTCAGCCCGGAACTCTAATTTCCCAGCTTTAAATTCGGCGATCGCCCCGGCCACATCCGTCGTCACCGTCCCCGCCTTGGGAGAAGGCATCAAACCTTTAGGCCCTAACATCCGCCCCAACTTCGCCACCTTGGGCATCATATCTGGGGTGGCAATCAGCTTATCAAAATCGAGCATTCCTTTTTGGATCTCGTCAATTAACTCATCAGATCCAAACACATCGGCCCCGGCGTTTTCCGCCACCTTGACCAATTCACCCCGGGCCACCACGGCAACGCGCACCGTTTGCCCCGTTCCCTTGGGCAAAGCCACCGTCGTCCGCAACTGTTGATCGGTGTATTTGGGGTCAATCCCTAAGCGGATATGCACCTCAACGGTCTCATCAAACTTTGCCGTCGCCGTTTCCTTGACAAGGTTTAAGGCCTCCATGGGTTCATAGGCCCGGTCTTCCACCTTCGCCAATGCCTCGCGCAGTCGGCGAGAAACTTTCTTTGCCATCTTTTATTCTCCTGGGGTGCAAACGAGGTTAATGCCTCTCCCCGCCTAAAGGTTTACATTAATCGGTGATTTTCACACCCATATTTCTTGCCGTTCCCGCCACAATCCGCATTGCCGCTTCCACGTCATTGGCATTGAGGTCAGGGAGCTTGATTTCCGCAATTTTTTGCAATTGCTCACGGGTGATGCTGCCAACGGTTTGGCTATTGGGCTGGGCCGCCCCTTTCTCAATCCCCGCTTCTTTTTTAATCAACACCGAGGCCGGCGGGGTTTTTAACACAAAGGTGAAGCTGCGATCTTCATAGATCGAAATTTCCACCGGGATAATTAACCCTGCTTTCTCAGCAGTTTTGGCGTTGTATTCCTTACAAAACGCCATGATGTTGACCCCATGCTGACCCAAAGCCGGGCCAACGGGGGGCGTTGCCGCCGCTTTTCCGGCTGGTAACGCAAGTTTAACCAGCGCAACTACTTTTTTTGCCATGTTTAGCCTTGTTTTTCGACCTGTGTAAACTCCAGTTCCACGGGGGTATCCCGTCCGAAAATTGAAAGCAGTGCCTTGAGCTTGCTCCGCTCTGGGCTAACTTCAATCACTTCTCCTTCAAAATCCTTAAACGGCCCCGACAGAACCATGATCTTATCACCAATCGCCATGTTAATTTTGACGACCGGCTCCTGATCCTCGGCATGTTTAAAGATTCGCTCCACTTCCGCCGGACTTAAGGGTAAGGGCTTGACATGGCCCCGCCCCCGGCCACTGGCGCGTTTTTGCTCTGCCCCTACAAAGTTAATCACATGGGGCGTGTTTTTCACCGCTTGCCAGGCTTCATCGTCCAAGCGCATTTGCACCAAAACATAGCCCGGGAAAATCTTTTCTTCACTATGGGTGCGCCCCCCATCCTTACGGATTTTGATCGTGGGGGTTTGGGGGATTTGCACCTGGAGGATGCGATCGGCCACATCCAGGGTATGAACTCGCTGTTCAAGGTTCGCCTTCACCCGCTTTTCACACCCCGATGCCACTTGAATGGCATACCAGTGGGCCCTGATGGCCGGTGTTAACGGCTGCTCCTGGTCATTTTGGGGGTCATCTTCCGATAAAAAACTCATGAGAACACCGATTGACTAATCCACTCAAATAAGTTGTCAACAAAGTAGATGGTCGTGGCGACTAACGTCACCATCAGGATCACCGCTGCTGATTCACTGATCAATTGCTGCCGTGAGGGCCAGACCACCTTGCCTAACTCACTTTTCGATTCCGTGAGAAACCCCATCAAACTAAAGCCAGGGGTCCCTGGCTCATTTTTATCCTTGGTGTTGGGGGCTGACCCTTTGGGGGTTTGGTCGGCCTTGACATCTTTTTTCGCCACGATTCATCTCCCGCGATCGCTAAGGGTGAAAACCGAGCCACGGTAAAACGCGACCGGTTGAGGTTTAATTCTAACAACACCCTAACCCTGCTCCGACCCCCCTGGGGTTGGAGTGATGGAAAGAGTAAATGACGCGCCCTGGAGGACTTGAACCCCCGACATCAGGTTTTGGAGACCTGCGTT
>RECT01000178.1 GCA_007693875.1 Spirulina sp. DLM2.Bin59 | reverse complement strand
GGCCCAACGCCACGGCGGTACTGACAGGATTACAATCTCCGACTACCGGCAGTAGAACCCTGCCCCCCTTGGTCTCGGCGGATTATCAAACCCTAGCCCAGCTTTTAGCCCAACAACAATGGCAGGGGGCGGATCGGGAAACTGCTGAAATTTTATTGAAATTAACAGGGCGCGATCGCGCCGGTTGGCTCCGCTGGCAGGATCTCAAGGCGGTTCCCCTCCCTGCCCTAGAAACCCTCGATCAATTGTGGCTAGAGGCCAGCCATGGCCTATTTGGGTTTTCCGTCCAAAAGCGAGTTTACCAACGGTTGGGGGGAACATCCCGTTATCGCACCCCCCTCTGGCAAAAGTTTGGCGATGTGGTGGGGTGGCGCGATCGCCAACGTTGGCTCCTCTATGAAGATCTCACGTTCGACCATCTGGCTCCCCAGGGCCACTTGCCGCGCTACTGTTTCACCATCAGCGGTCGCCATCTCCAAAACTGGTTCTATGGGTGGCCCCAAGCCCTCTGGTTTGCGGTGATGACTGTTCTCCAACGGTTAGAGTGATTAATCGGCGGAGGGGCAAAAATGGGGAAAGGGGCGAAAAATTTTTCGCCCCTACCATGATTGGATTCACCACATTACCGATTTATCCAATCGCAAGCTATTTGGCAGATACCGCTGCCACCGGTTCAGAAACAGTGAGGGGGAGCGGATCATTAACCGGCTCTACGGGTAAGTTAGGAGTCGCAGGGGCAATGAAGTAGAGGATAATCGCCGGGCCCACTCCCGTTACCATCCCCAACAGCACGGGAACCACAAAACCCGATCCCAAACTCATCACCGTTGAAAAGGCCAAGTTACTTAAATACACCACCAACGGGAATGCTAACTGCTGGCGAGAAAGGGCTAAAGGCTGCTTGGGCCAAAGGAACGTCGCCACGGTCATGAACACAATCCCCGTTGCCAGCCAACCGGCAAAATTCTGATAGGGCATCCCGAAAAAGGCCCCCGGTTGTTCCCAAATCCAGAAGGGGACAGTGGTTTGGCTCATGGCGGGGTCTAGGACAAAATCCCAGGAGGTGAGGAGCAGGGAACCCAGGGCGATCGCCACCGGCAACCGTAACCAAGTCGCTCCCTGGAGCCGGGATTCTAAGCCCACCCGCGCCAACAAATAGGCACAGATTCCCAAATAGAACCAGGAGAGGGGAATCGTGAAGGGGACTAAACCGGCGACTTTATACCCCAAGCCACTGAGGTAGCGGTAATGGCCAAAGGGAAAGCCGGTGCTGGTTCCTAATAATTCGCTACTGAGGGAGAGGAAGATGGCGGGCAACATGAAGGTCAGGGCGTGACGGGTTCCGAGTATGCGGAAGGCATAAACAGCCACAGCAGCGGTTCCCAACAGCATATAGGCTACGCCGCCGCCAGCCATCGACCATTGAAAGACGGTTTGGCCAATCTCCGGGAGATTGGCAATTAATTCAGCATTCGGCACGACGATGAGCAAACCGGCCAAACCAAACACCATGGAGACAATATGACCGATGAGCAAGGAACGCTCTACTATTGCAAGCTGTTTCATCCAAATTCAATCCTCTTCAACCTTAATGTGCGGGGTGGTGGGAAAAGAGCGACATTTTCCCCTGAGAAGCCAGTAAATCCCAATGGGGGAGATCTGACTGTAGGCAAGTTAACTGATTAAGTTAACAGATTTTTAACAAAAAGTTTACATCTCTATACAATTGAGTGTACCCCCCTGCGGTCGAAATTGCGCCATATTGGCCCATTTTTGACCCATCCTCTAGGCTTGGTAGGCCTCCATGCCGACGCAGGAACAGACGAGATTGCGATCGCCATAGGCGTTATCAATGCGCCCCACCACGGGCCAAAACTTATGGCGTTTTAAATCCGCTGTGGGATAGGCGGCCACTTCCCGGCTATAGGGATGGCTCCAATCGCCACAGATCAGGGATTGGGCGGTGTGGGGGGCATTTTTAAGGGGATTATCCTGGGGATCGGCGGCCCCGGTGATCACCGCTTCCGCTTCGGCTCGGATCGCCAACATCGCCCCACAGAAGCGATCCAACTCCGCTAAAGATTCGCTTTCCGTCGGCTCAATCATCATCGTGCCAATGACGGGCCAGGACATGGTAGGGGCATGAAAACCATAGTCCATCAACCGTTTCGCCACATCATCCACTTCAATGCCGTGTTTTTTCAACGGCCGTAGATCAATGATGCATTCATGGGCCACTAGGCCCTTCGTCCCTTTGAACAGCACCGGATAGGCAGCATCAAGCTTGTGGGCAATGTAGTTGGCACTGAGGATCGCTGCCTTCGTGGCCGCCGTTAATCCCGTTGCCCCCATCATCGCGATATACATCCAAGAAATCACCAAAATACTCGCACTCCCCCAAGGGGCAGCGGCGATCGCCCCGATGCCCTTTTCCGCTCCCAAACCCATCACCCCATGGCCGGGCAAATAGGGGGCCAAATGGGCGGCAACGCCAATGGGGCCAACCCCCGGCCCGCCGCCGCCGTGGGGAATACAGAAGGTTTTATGCAAATTCAAATGGCAGACATCCGCGCCAAAATCCCCAGGCCGGCAGAGGCCCACCTGAGCATTCATATTCGCCCCATCCATATAAACTTGGCCGCCGTGACTGTGGATCAGGTCGCAAATCTCCCGGATGCCGGTTTCAAAAACGCCATGGGTGGAGGGATACGTCACCATCAACGCCGCTAACTGGTCGGCGTGTTTCGTCGCTTTGGCTTCAAGATCCGCAAAATTAATATCCCCGTTGTGATCACATTTCACACTCACCACCTTCATGCCACACATCACGGCGCTGGCGGGGTTGGTGCCGTGGGCGGATTCGGGGATGAGGCAAATGGTGCGATCGAGATCACCGCGATCGCGATGGTAGGCGCGGATCACCTGTAGCCCCGCATATTCCCCCTGGGAGCCAGCGTTAGGTTGGAGGGAAATGGCCGCAAAGCCGGTAATTTCCGCCAGCCAGGTTTCCAACTGGTTAAACAGGGTTTGATAGCCCTGGGTTTGCGATCGCGGCGCAAAGGGATGAATCTGGCCAAATTCGGGCCAAGTCACAGGGAACATTTCCGCCGCTGCGTTCAGTTTCATCGTGCAGGAACCGAGAGGGATCATCGCGGTATTGAGGGCGAGATCCTTACTGGCCAACTGATGGAGGTAGCGCAGTAGCTCCGTTTCGGAGTGATAGCGGTGGAAAACCGGGTCTTGGAGGAAGGGGGTTTGCCGGGCCAAGCTGTCGGGATAGGTGCTTTTTGGGGCTAACGCATCGAGGCTAAAGGGTAGCGTTTCCCGATGGGCGAAAATTTGCAACAGTTCGGTGATTTCCTCGGTGGTGGTGAGTTCATCGCAGGCGATCGCCAGATGGCCCGGCTCCATCAGGCGCAAATTAAACCCCCGTTCTGCCGCCGCTGCCAACAAGGCCGGCGCACTGGCTTCCCCCACCCCAATACAAACGGTGTCAAAAATTGGCGCATCCACAACGGAATAATTCAGCCGTTTTAAGCCCGCTGCTAAAACCGTGGCGTGGTGGTGGATGGTGGTGGCGATCGCCTTCAACCCTTCCGGCCCATGGTAAACCCCATACATCGAGGCAATCACCGCCAGGAGCACCTGAGCCGTACAAATATTGCTCGTCGCCTTATCGCGGCGAATATGCTGCTCACGGGTTTGTAATGCCAACCGCAGGGCGGGATTACCCTGGCTATCCTGAGAAACCCCGACGATGCGCCCCGGAATCTGCCGCTTATAGGCCTCCTTTGTCGCAAAATAAGCCGCATGGGGGCCGCCAAACCCCAGGGGAACGCCCAACCGTTGGGTACTGCCCACAGCAATATCTGCCCCCAATTCTCCAGGGGAGGTGAGCAACGTCAGGGCTAAAGGATCGGCGGCCAACGTCACCAAACCCCCCATCGCGTGAACCCGCTCAATACAGCCGCGATAATCCCACACCACGCCATCGGTAGTGGGGTATTGCAACAACGCCCCAAATACTGGCGTTTCTTCAAAATCGATCGTCATGTGATCACCAATGATCACCTCAATCCCCAAGGGTTCCGCACGGGTGATCACCACCTCCAAGGTTTGGGGGTGACAGGCTTCGGAGATAAAAAAGCGGTTCGATTTATTTTTACAAACGCTGTAGCTCATGGCCATCGCTTCCGCCGCCGCTGTGCCTTCATCGAGGAGGGAGGCGTTGGCGATGGGTAGCCCGGTGAGATCAATAATCATCGTTTGGAAATTGAGCAGGGCTTCGAGGCGACCTTGGGCAATTTCCGCTTGATAGGGGGTGTAGGCAGTATACCAGCCGGGATTTTCCAGGATATTGCGCTGAATAACCGGCGGCGTGATGCAGGGGGAATAACCCATGCCGATCAGGGAGCGGCGGATCTGGTTTTGGGAGGCGATCGCCATTAAACTTGCCAAGGCTTCATATTCGCTCTGGGGTTGGGGCAAATTAAGGGGCCGTTGTAACCGAATTGCAGTGGGGACGGCTTGATCAATCAACTGATCCAAACTTTCATAACCCAAGGCCTCCACCATGGCGGCTTCTGCTGCGGGGGTGATGCCAATGTGGCGTTGGGCAAAGGGGGGGAGCGGTACAGGGGGGGCAGCAGAGGGGGCGATCGCCGATTGAAGCTCAAGCATTATCAAGTTTTGGGTTGGGAAAAAGCTTTTTTTGTTGTAACAAATTATCACAATTTCGGGGGGCAATTACTGCCCTCGCCCTTGCCCCAACTGTTTCAGGGCCGCCCGGGCCGCTGCCTTTTCCGCATCCTGTTTCCGCCGTCCCTTCCCCCGGCCATAGGTTTTCCCCTGAATCCGTACCTCCACCACAAAGGTTTTGCCATGATCCGGCCCGGATTCCCCCACTAATTTATAAATGGGAACTTGCCCAATCTTCGCCAAGGCCCAGGCCTGCAAATCACTTTTTTCATTGGTTAGCTCCGGTGCTTGCCGTTGATCTAAAGCCCAGGCAAAGAAGGGATTCACATAATCCCGCACCGGTTCAAGCCGGCCATCCCCCGCTAAAAAATAAGCCCCAATCAAGGCCTCAAAGGCACTACTGAGTAAACGCGGATTCTCACGACCGCCGCTATGTTCCACCCCTTTACCGAGGTGGAGATATTGATCGAGGCGCAATTGCCGGGCAAATTCTGCCAGTTGGCGGCGATCGACCAAGGAGGCCCGCAAATTGGTCAATTCCCCTTCGTCATATTCGGGATAGCGGCGATAGAGAAATTCCCCACAGAGAAACGTTAAGATTGCATCTCCCAAAAATTCCAGCCGTTCATTGCTGCTCTCTTCCCGCTCATGGGCATAGGATTTATGGGCCATGGCCTGTTGAAACCAGAAATCTCGTGGGGGGAGCGGCAGGTTGAAAGGTTCCATGATGGCCAGTGGATAATCTGGGGGACTAAACTAAAGTCTGCACCACTGAAGGCAACTGGGGGTAATGGTCTAAAAGGTGCTTATTTCAGTACAATCTGATACAATTAGGCTAGTTTTTTGCAAGCTATGACCCTGATTCACTCCCAAACCTGGCATACGTGGGTTGATCTATTCTGCACATTCCTCTTCATCTGTACGGTGATCTTAGCCTTTTGGTTTGCTTCCCGGATGGATTAGGGGGAATTAGTCTGCCGTACAGATTAAGGCATTAGCCCCTTGCATCGCCCGCAACTGGGGAGCTGTGGCCAGTACCATTTCCCCTGTGGGGGTGATCATGATGCCAGCGGCCTCTGTTACTGCTTGCCCCCGTTGCCATTGGGGCGTAGGGGGGGGCGTTTGCGTCGGTGTTGTGGTGATATTTTCACCGAGCGATCGCATCTGGCTGGCTCCATACTGGCCTCGCAGGGGATCATTGGGATTGACAG
>RECT01000345.1 GCA_007693875.1 Spirulina sp. DLM2.Bin59 | reverse complement strand
ACTTCCCACTTCCCACTCCCTACCCCCGCCTTGGCCGCCCCAACGTCGTAATATAAATCACCGCTTCATCGGTGGGGATGCCTAACACTTCATTCACTTGATCATCGAAAAAGCCGCCAATGCCGCTTACCCCTAAATCTAGATAAATTGCCGCCAAATTGAGGCGTTGCCCCAGATGGCCGGCATCGAGATGGAGATAACGGTAGGCGCGATCGCCATAGGTTTGTACCGCCCGTTTCAGATCAGCAGTATGAAATACCACCACCGCCGCATCTCGGCCCAAATCCTGCCCTAAACAGAGGAAATGGAGTTCCCGACGGAAATTTTTAAAGCGAATTTGCCGCAACTCCTGAGCTTTAGGGGCGTAGTAATAACAGCCCGCATCTAGCCCCTCCACCCCAGAAACAACAATAAAGGTTTCTAAGAGATTGAGATCGCAATAGTCCGGATCGGGATCTAACCCCAAATCGGTATAGTCTTGGGGTTGATAGGTGAAATGGAGGAGCGATCGCACCTCCTCTAGGGTTAGATCTGCCCCGGTATAGGCACGGGTGGAGCGGCGTTTTCCCAAGGTTTGGGCTAATCCCCGCAGACCCGTATTAAAGGGGATGGGGGTCGTTGCCATGGCAATCTTTGTACAAAAGGGAAAATTATATTTATCATCCAGATTTGAGGGGCTGGACTGCTCCGCTTTCATCCGGGTTTTAATCATCGTGGCGCGGTGTAAATAGGCTAATAATTCACCATCTTCAACAAAATTATAAGTTGGGTGCATCTCTGAAGGTAAAGCAGTAAACCCTGAGCAATGGCGAGGATGCTGCTGTTCCTGATCAATCAGCGGCATAATACTAACAACCCCTTCCTGGGTGGGTTCAAAATACATCAGTTCATTGATGCCCTGATCCTGAAATCCGGCAATTAAGCAGGGACGAAACCCCGTCAAGGCCCCCGCAATCTCCAAATTGCCCAGTAAATGACCCGTATCGAGAAAAATGCGGCGATAGGCTCGGTCTTGGTATCGCCAAGCGGAACGGAAAAACACCGCTGAAGTGACGATCGCATAGTCCACCATCCCGAGGGCGGGATGCTGAAAACAGCATTGTTCTAGATCCGGCCAGATATTTTGATCCCAGAAGCGGATCAGGGTGTGATCTTGGACTTGATAGTTATAGAGGCCAGCGGGTAAACTCTCCGTCCCCCTGGAGAGCAGATAGACTTCCGCCGGGTAAAGTCCGCCAGCGGAGGGAGCAGCGCGAAGAAACACTGGCGGCCCCATTAACGTCACCATTTTTGCTGTCACGCCGTAGGTACAAAAAAAGAGCTGAGAAAGCCGTTGCCACAATCGCCAATCCCTCGGCCGGGATTCCTGGGGTTGGGGGTGGAGATAGGGCTTGAGATCATAACGTTGCCCCACAGGATACTCCTTGAAAGGAATCGGCTGCTCGGCAAAATTTAAACCCCTGCTGTTGGCGGCGATGGTTTCGGGGCTGTACTTGGTGCGTTGGTGGTAGTGGAGGGCGAGGGAATCCATAGTTTGACTCTAGAATTTGAGGCTGGGATGGCTGAAATACGGCTGGGGAGCTGCCGGTGAATCATCGTTATCGAGCAGGATTTCTCCTTTTTAGGCATGATGCCCGTCATCCTTGGCAAATCCCCATCAATGACTCAGGCAGTTGTGAAATTTGTTTACAAAACGTTGCGAATTCATGACCTATGTTTAAAGGCAATGATTGAGATCACGACAACCTACAGAGAAGTATCACTAACCTACTCCTATACATATCACTGCTAGATCTTTATCATCGCGCTAAATGTATAATTTATTACCAATTTCCAAAGAGTCTTAATCTAAAGAAACATTCCTCAGGGATGACGCTCTGGGGGGCGATCGCTCCCCGCAGATTGGTGCCGCCCAAAATCCCCCAAACCTCCACATCGGGGGGTTCGGGGGTTGTTGGAGAGGGAAAAGTTAATTGTTGTGGAGCCAGTAGGGACGAGAGACGGCTAGGAGGTGAGAAAGTTGCCGCAGTTGTTCCGCTGTCCCCATACAAATCAGTAAATCTTCGGCATAGAGATAGGTATCCCCCATGGGGCCACCAATGAGCGTGCCATCGGCGCGACGAATGGCTAACACCAGCGCACCGGTTTTCCCTCGCAACTTGGTTTCACTCAAGGTTTTACCAATACAGGGACAAAGGGTTTCCTCAAGGAAAAATTCATCTAAATAAAAGGAGCGATTCGTACCGGTAATAATGCCATCGACGAAATCCATGACGCGGGGGCGCAGGGCAGCGGCGGCGAGGCGACGGCCGCCGGTAATGTAGGGGGAAACCACCGCATCAGCCCCGGCCCGGCGCAATTTTTTCACCGCTTCCTCGGTGTTGGCGCGGGCGATGGCCCGCACCTTCGGATTCAAGGTTTTCGCAGAAAGAACCGTATAGAGGTTTTCGGCATCGGACTGGAGGGAAGACAACAGACAGGTAGCCCGCTCCACCCCCGCCGCCAGGAGGCAATCATCCAGGGTGGCATCCCCCTGCATGGCAATGAACCCATTTTCCTGGGCTTCGGCGATCGCCTCCGGTTGCAAATCCACAATCACAAAGGGAATATTTTCCGCCGCAAATTCCAGGGCAATCTGGCGGCCCGTGCGTCCATAACCGCAGAGAATGTAGTGGTGTTTGAGGGTTTCGATCAAGCGTTGGCGTTGGCGGTAACGGAGTCTATCTTGAAAATACCCTTGAATCAGGGCTTCCGTAAAGCGGTTGACAATATAACCAATGTTGATCACCCCTAAAAAAATCAGCGCGATCGTAAACAACCGTGAAGCCTGATCCAGGGGGCGAATTTCCCCAAATCCCACCGTTGAGAGGGTGATCGTCGTCATGTAGGCCGCATCAGTCCAAGACCATCCCTCAAAAATCACATACCAAACGGTTCCCAAGACGAAAACGCCCCCCAGTCCCACAATCCCTGCCAATAATTGTGTCTGGAGACGTTGATAGTTTTGCTGTGTATTCATGCAAGGGCGAATTTTGCGACTACCATCGTTAATAACGAAAATTTTTTGTGATCATCTTCAGGAGTATGCTTGTGAGTCCAGAAACCCTCCTTCCCCCTTTGTCCACCATTGAACCCGCTGCTCCCTTTAGTCCTGCCGATTTTGACCAGGTGGTGATGACCACCTATGGCCGCTTTCCCATCACCCTAGAGCGCGGGGCTGGCTGTCGGGTTTGGGATACTGAGGGTAAAGTCTATCTTGACTTTGTGGCGGGGATTGCCACCTGTACCCTGGGTCACGCCCATCCGGCTTTAGTGGAGGCGGTGACTACCCAAATTCAAAAGCTCCATCATGTGTCTAACCTGTACTATATCCGGGAGCAGGGGGAATTAGCACAGTGGATTGTCGATCATTCCTGTGGCGATCGCGTCTTCTTTTGCAACTCTGGCGCAGAGGCCAACGAAGGGGCGATTAAGCTGGCTCGTAAATATGCCCACGATGTCCAAGATATTCAATACCCCGTGATCCTAACGGCGAAGGCCAGCTTCCACGGCCGCACCATGGCGACGATCACCGCCACGGGCCAGGAAAAATACCAAAAGGGCTTTGACCCCCTTCTACCGGGGTTTGAATATGTGGAATACAACAATATTCAGGCTTTGGAAAATGCCATCGGTGATCTCGATGAGGGCAATCGCCGCGTCGGGGCCATCCTCCTTGAACCCCTGCAAGGGGAGGGGGGCGTGCGGCCGGGGGATTTAGAATATTTCCTGCGGGTGCGGAAAGTTTGTGATGAGAATAATTTGCTCCTCATCCTCGATGAGGTGCAGGTGGGCATGGGCCGCACCGGCAAGCTCTGGGGCTATGAAAATCTGGGGATTGAGCCGGATGTCTTCACCAGTGCCAAGGGTTTAGCGGGGGGCATCCCCATCGGGGCTTTAGTCTGTAAGGAATCCTGTAATGTCTTTGGGCCGGGGAACCATGCCAGCACGTTTGGGGGGAATCCCTTTGCCTGTGCGGCGGGGTTAGCGGTGGCCCACACCATTGAAAAGGAAGGGCTGTTGCAAAATGTCCAGGCGCGGGGGGAACAACTGCGCAAACAGTTGCGGGCGATCGCCAAACAATTCCCCAACCTCTTCACCGAGGTGCGAGGCTGGGGCCTGATCAATGGCATTGAACTGAGCGCAACGACCGAAATGACTTCCATTGATCTGGTCAAGGCCGCCATGGAGCGGGGGCTATTGCTGGTTCCAGCGGGCCCCAAGGTAGTGCGGTTTGTCCCCCCCTTAATTGTCTCAGCAGCAGAGGTGGATGAGGCGGCCAGGATTTTTGGCGAGGCCATTGCCGGCCTCAACTAGCTCCGGCGAACTACCGTCTTGTTTTGATTTTCGTTAAAATCGAAACAAGACTTAACATTTGGGATCTCGTTATGGCACTCAACGTTGAAATCTACACCTGGAGCAGTTGCCCGTTCTGTCTACGGGCCAAGGCACTCCTCAACCAGAAAGGGGTGGAATATCAGGAATATGTCATTGATGGGGATGAGGCGGCCCGCAGCCAAATGGCCCAAAGGGCCAGGGGTCGCCGCTCCGTTCCCCAAATTTTCATCAATGATCAACATATTGGCGGCTGTGATGATATCTATGATCTTGAAGCCGATGGGGAACTGGATGCCATCCTAGCCGCTCAATCCGTTGCCTAGGCTCGTGATCCTTGGTCTTCAAAAAATAGGGTGAAATTGGCTCGATTGGATACCGAATTGGCGTAGGGGCGTTGGCGTAAGCCTGCCGGAGGCACAAGATTTTTCGCCCCTACCCTTTTGTTTTGTCAACGGGTGGTTTGTTGGGTTAACGAGATCTTAATTGCACAGACAAGACTTACAGTTTTCGCCATTTTCATCGCAACATTGGCAATAGGGAGCCGAGGCTGCCGCTGCATTAAAGGGTGTGCCGCAATAGTTGACCCCAAATACAGCCATTAACAATAGGAAATTGCCAAATATTTTGAATTGAATATTCATATGCACCCAAACGATTGATTATCGTTTAAGATACTTTATTCTCAACTTTTGGGGATGAGGGGTTAGACAGGGGGATCCCCCCCGCTCCTGCGGTATTTTTAGGTGAGGGAGGGGCGATTCTCCGCTGGAGAGGCTACGCCAACGCTCCCCTTGACTCCCCACACCTGCAAAACCCCCTCAATATTTCCACTGATAATGTAATGATCATTGCGGTCAGAAATCAGTGAAACCACGGACTTTTTAGAGCCGATGATTGTGTGTTGTAGCTTCCGGGTACGAAAATCCCAAATGTTAATCGCCCCATCGGCCCCACCGCTGAAAATGGTTTTTCCTTCCTGGTTAAAACGAACCGTATTCACCCCCTGAAGATGGCCAATAAAGCGATGTTCTAGGCGCTGGGTTTTCAAATCCCAGAGGATAATCGTTTTATCACTGCTGCTACTCATTAAATACTGTTGTTGGGGATGCCAAGCTAAACCCGTCACCATTTGTAAATGACCCTGGAGGGTAAACACCGGTTGGCCGGTGGCCATTTCCCAGACGATCACCACCCCATCACCGCTACCGCTGGCCACAAAACGGCCATCGGGGCTATAGGCCAGGGCTTGGATCACCGTCTGTTGACCCGTTAGGGTTTGCTGCACTTGGCCCGTGGCCAGATCCCAACAGGTTAAACTGCCATCTACGCCGCCACTGATCAGGGCCGTGCCGCTGGGATTGAGGGCGAGGGCTTTCACAAAGCTATGGGGGGTGGTGAGGATCCGTTGCAGTTGGGGACGGGTGAGATCCCAGAGTTTGAGGGTGCGATCCATGCTGCCGCTGATCAGGGTGTGGCCATCGGGGCTGAGGGCGATCGCCGACACCCAATCGGAATGGCCCAAAAGGGTATGGCGCAATTCTCCCCCCGGTAAGTTCCACAGTTTGATCGTTTTATC
>RECT01000106.1 GCA_007693875.1 Spirulina sp. DLM2.Bin59 | reverse complement strand
CGCTGTCATCCTCCTCCGGTCCTTGCCCCCAATCCTCAGAATCCGGCGGGGTTGCTGTTGAGGGGAGGGTTTTCGGCTCCGGTGCGATGGGGGCTGAATCTATCGGCTCTGCATCTGTGGGGGCTGAATTCGTGGGGGCGATCGCCGCTGTCCATTGTGCCACCGTTTGCGTCAGATCATCCAGGGGGATCCCCTGTTGCCAATCCTCAGCGGGATCGGCTTCCAGTTGAGCCGCGACCCCCTGCAATTGGTGAATTAACTGTTGAATCTGGGCGATCGCCTCAGATTTCGATACATTCGATGGTGTTTGTTGATCTTCTGCCATAACTTCCCCCCAATCCACAAGCCAATCCCATTGATCAGCAATTAAATGTAGTGTAGATCAAGATGAGAATCCCACCCCAATGACCCTATCCTCCCACCGCGATCGCGCCTGGCCCTATTGGCCCCTTGTGCCCATTTATCCCTATGGGCAACGGCAGACCCTGCGGCGGGAAATTATCCCCGATTGGATTTGGGTGTTTGAGCAGGTGCAGGGGATTTTTTATGTGGTCGTGCCGATTCGGATGACGGTGATTCGCCTCGAAGCGGGGGGCCTGTTGGTCTATGCCCCCGTTGCCCCAACCAGGGAATGTTTGGGATTATTGGCGGAATTGAGCGATCGCCACGGCCCGATCCGCTACATCATTCAGCCCACCGTATCGGGGATTGAACACAAGGTCTTTATCGGCCCCTTTGCCCGCCGCTTTCCCCAAGCTCAGGTCTGGGTTGCACCGGGGCAATGGAGTTTTCCCCTCAATTTGCCCCTACCGTGGTTGGGCTATCCCCTTGGCCGCACGGAAATTCTCCCTGTTGAAAGGGCCGCCACCCCCTTTGCTGGGGAATTTGATTATGAAATTTTGGGGCCGTTGGGATTGGGGTTAGGGCAATTTGGGGAAGTGGTGTTTTATCATCGGCGATCGCGCACCCTCCTCGTCACCGATACGATCGTCGCCATTCCCGCCGATCCCCCGGAGGTCGTGCAACTCAACCCCTATCCCCTCCTCTTCCACGCCAAAGAGGGAGCCGCCGACCCGATCACCGACACCCCCCGTAACCGCCAAAAGGGTTGGCAACGGATCAGCCTTTTCGCCCTCTATTTCCGCCCCCAAACCCTCACGACCCTTGATTTAGGCCCTGCTTGGGCTGCGGCAAAAGGGGGGAGCGATCGCACCCCTCGCAACTACTTCGGCCTCTATCCCTTCGCCTGGCAACCGGGTTGGCGGGACACCTTCGCCCACCTCTCCCAAGGGCAAAAGCTCCGCGTCGCCCCGATTTTGCAAACCTTGATTTTAAATCGCCAACCGGATCAGGTACGCAATTGGGCGCAACGGGTGGCCTTGTGGCCCTTTGAGCGGATTATTCCCTGCCATTTTGCCGCCCCTTTAACCGCCACGCCCCACCAATGGCGGGAGGCTTTCCAATTCCTCAATCCCGATCATGATCCTCTATTTCCCCCGGAAGATTTAGCGGTGTTACAGGATATTGATCGCCGCCTCATCGCCCTAAAAATCACGCCACCCCCGGCACTGAAGGAATAGATTGGGGAGGCGATCGCTCCCCGTTGATTCGTCTAATTTGTGATAAGTTTCATGAAAATTTACGAAGAATCTATACATTAAGGCTCCCCCAATTTAAGCTTCCCTTAGCCTAGGAGCAGGCTAATCAAAACCACTCCCCATTAACCCAAAAATGTCTATTTTTGCGCGGAAACTTTATGCTCTCTTGGGAAATAATTTTCCCAACGTTGATTTTCAATGTTTAACGATAGAAGCTTGGGATTGGTGGGAGCAGAACCGAGAAATCGTAGAGGCGATCGCCAGTTCCTCAGACCACATCAATTTTGAAGCCACCCCGCCTTCAAACACCTGCACCGTTTCCCATCCCATCAGTGGTCAGACACAAAGCTCGATCCATTGGGGGGAGAACCTCCCAGCGATTCCAGAGCCATTCCTGACACAATTGAGGGAGCAATCTGATCCCCGTATCGTTTTCTGGTGGCTGTGGCGATTCCTACCGGAACAACAAGCCCAAAATAATCAACAAGCCCTTCTCACTCCCCAACACCGCATCCTTCCCGACTGTCCCCAACACAGCTATCGCGCCACAGCCTCCGCTCTCGCTGGTGCGATGACCACCGACCCCAAAGCCGACCTCAAAAACCCCTATCTGCTCATCTTCACCTTCTCCCCCGTTCAAGAATTCATCAAATCATCCCGCAAATTTGTCGATTTTTGGGCAGGCTCGTATTTACTCCATTATCTCAGCGCAAAACTCTGCTGGTTCACTGCCCAACGCTACGGCCCCGATGCTGTAATCACCCCTTCCCTGTGGGGGCAAGAAATTATTGATGCCCTGATGGTTCAGGCGTTAACCGGGGATCACCGTTCATTATTTGCCGATAGTTTTCGTCATTATTGCCAACAAACCCCCGTTGAACGCTTTGCAGACTATCCTAGCCTCAGCACCGCCGGATTCCCCAACACGATTACCGCATTAATCCCAGAAAGTGAGGTCGAATCCTTTGTTCAGGAATTGCGCCATCAACTCAAGGAAGAATGGGCAGAAATTGCCCAAAAAGTTCGTCAAGATATTCGCAATCAAACCCTTCATTTTCTCAACGATTTACAAAATCAATCAGTCCTTAATAATTTGCTGGAAGATTTAGCAAATGCAGAAGGAAAAACCGATAACGAAACCAATCCTAATCGCCATGATCTAGAAAAATTAAGCCAGGAAAATTGTTGGTCATGGAAAAAACTTTGGGAAGCCCAAGTTAACCACACTTGGGATGCCTATTGGGCAGCCATTCCTTTAGGAAATCCCCAGGCAGATTTAGCCATTACCAGTGATATTAATCAGCCCTTTGATCCCGATTGGAAAAAAGCCCAAGAAACCGTTTTGCCCTCTCGCTATGACCAGCCAACCCCCACAGATGCCGAAGATTCGGCTTATCAAACCCTAAATATCGGTACATGGTGGGCCAATGGTCAAAATCGCCTGGGACAAGGGATTCAAGCTGTTAAAAATACCCGTAACTGGCGAATTCCTGCTGCACCGGGAGAGCGATCGACGATTTCAGGACAATTCACCGCATTACATCCTTTTTATCTATATCGTGAACCCTTTCAAGAAGGGGCAGGTCTTAGTTCAGGATCACTGCAACTTTTTTGGAAATTGATGGCTTTGGTTTATCCGGGCTTATTCAATGGTTCTGAAAAATTGAATGCTTTAGAAGTGACAAAACGGATGGCTTGGGTTTATGGAGGAGTAGCTGAATCCTTAGGTGTGACTGTTCAACAAAAGCCTGAAGGTTTTTCATCAGAAAGTCCAGAACACACCCTAAATTTAATCGATTATGAAGCCCTGATTCGTTTCCCAAATTTGAGTTCTATTGCCGCAGCCCGGTTTGCCCAACAATATCCCCATCAGGTGCGACATTACTGGGAAACCTTGAATCATTTAATCAATCAAAATTTCACATCCAAGGCGCGAAAACTGTTTAGGGGTAAAACTCGCCGTCCGTTCCAAGTGCCAAAAACAGATCAGTCCTTGGCCGCAGAATTAGTTAAAAATTCTCAAAATCCAAATAACCCCTACACCTATTATAACGGCGTAGCCTTTTCTGCTAAATGGCTAGGGGATGATATGGGATTTAATGAAACATCTCAAAAGGAAACCGATCAGATTTTTAAATTACGCACTGTGGTTGATCAAGCCCATCAAGATTGTGGCTTTGGGGAAAGCTCTCCGGCGGATTGGTGGGTGATTATTGCCGCAGACGGGGATGGCATGAGTCAGTATGTTTCAGGACAAAAACTTGAGACCTATCGAAATTATATTCAAAGGCAGCAAATTAACAACGAACCTCATAATTTTGAAGATTTTCTCAACACCCGAAAACGGATGGGGCCAGCGACTCATGTGGGTTTAAACCGTGCCCTCTTGGATTTTTCTAACCGGCTTGTGCCCTATCTGACCGAACAGCGTTTTTGTGGTCGGGTGGTGTATAGCGGTGGTGATGATGTGCTTGCGGTTTTACCTTTAACGGATTTACCAGATTATTTGCTGTCGCTCCGTGCTGCTTGGTGTGGGGATCAAGACCCTTACGCTCAAGATCATGCTGTCAAGTTTAGAGCAGAAGGGGGCTATTGGTATCCTGAATTTTCATTAGAAGATCATTATGGATTGCCTCAGCGTCCTCTCTTCACAATGGGTAAAGGCGCAACCACTAGCGCAGGGATTGTCATTGCTCATAAAACTGTACCGTTACCGACAGTTTTAGAGTCATTGTGGGAAGCGGAAGCAGAGCGGGCGAAAAAATTATGGGGATTTAAGGAGGGAAAAAACGTGATTCCTGCGAAAGATGGTTGTTGTTTTCGGGTCATTTACGGGGGAGGGAATACCCTTGAAGCCTTGATCAAAGGGCATTTATTATCGGGATGGCGGCAATGGTTAACCATGGGGTGTGCTGAATCGGTCGCTTTTGCACCAGTGCTTTATCGTTTGGCGGAAGAATTGCCCCGCCATGCGGTGATTACTGAGCATTATCACATGGTATCGAAGGCTGCAAAAGTAATTTTAACTGCCCGTGATGCGCCCCTTACTGAACAGACCCAAGCAGCGATTGAGCAATGGTTAGATGCGTGGGAATCATGGGCATGGGGGGTAGAACAATCCTGGCAAAGGCAACCCGATCCACTGAAGGATAAACCGCCGTTGGGGATTAGTATTGAGGACTTGGCGCAAATTTTGCGGTTTAGTGCTTTTTGGGTAGATAAGATGGCTCAATATGACCGTTGGACAAAGGAGGGTTAATCATGGAATGGTATAGTCTCACCCCCTTAGATGTGTTGTTATTTCGGGAGGCGAAACCCTTTAGTCCGGGGGCAGGTTCTTGGGCAAAAAGTTTGTTTCCACCCATGCCAGTTACAGTTTTTCAAGGGATGCGATCGCTCCTCTCCTTTGTCCCCTTCCACAACCGAGATAAACCCCACCATAACATTCGTTTCCTTGGCCCCTTTTTACTCGATGAAGATGATCAGGTTTGGATTCCCACACCCAAGGATTTAATTGGGGTTAACAAAGCTCAACCCTCTACCGAGGCCAACCCGCAAGCCGATAACCTGTGGCATCGCTTGGATCGCCTCCAACCCTATGCTACTCAAGACCATTGGCATTTCCTCAAATGTCAAGGTTTAATTGCCAATGATCCTGATCCTGATTTACCGCCCCTTGTTCCGCCTCAATTAGGCAAAGATGAATATATCTGTGGTTTAAACAAACCTTGGATGAGGGCGGCTAAATTGCCGACTTATCTTGAGGGGAAGTTCCCCAATCATCCCGAAAGTTTTACCAGGGAAGATTTTTGTGATCATCCTTGGGGTGTGCAAGTATTACCCCATATTGCGATGAAGCCGGGGGAGCGCCAAGTTAAGGACAGTCAGGGCTATTT
The DNA here is from genome assembly GCA_007693875.1 of Spirulina sp. DLM2.Bin59. Taxonomy (GTDB): domain Bacteria; phylum Cyanobacteriota; class Cyanobacteriia; order Cyanobacteriales; family Spirulinaceae; genus Spirulina. The sequence goes on along the minus strand of RECT01000106.1, from coordinate 545 downwards.
TACGGAGGTGGCGATTCGGTTAAAGCCGGGATGGAAGTTAGTGGCGGCCTTTGAAAATCCTGCTCCAGAAGTACCTTTAGGTCGTGGGGTGATTCGTTTGGGGGGTGAGGGTCATCGGGTGCTGGTTGAGCCATTGCCAGATTTCGAGTTTTGGGACAATTTACGGTGTTATCTCACCCCCAATCCTGACCAGCGCATTGCTTATCTATTAACACCGGGTTTAGGGCTGGCTGGGGGAGAGAATGAGCCAATTTATGGGGCTTATCCCCGTCAATGGCAGGATGATTTAATCGGTTGTGCCACAGATAAACCGATTTTGTGGGGGGGTGTGTCTCAAGTGGAGCGCAAGTTGGCCGATGGCGTGCGAGGGAATGTAGAATTTTCCCTCCTCCCTCAGCGGGCATTTGTTCCCCCTGGAACGGTTTATGTCTTCAAAGATTTACCTGCTTCGAGGGAATTGCTGATTCCTGAACAGAATCCTCAAAAACCTTGGTTGAGCATTTTTCAAAATTTACACTATGGCCTACTTTTATGGGGAAAATAGC
>RECT01000385.1 GCA_007693875.1 Spirulina sp. DLM2.Bin59 | reverse complement strand
CTGAGGGCATCATCCAACTGTTGAAACAATCCCACGCAGAGATAACCCAACCCCAAGCCCAGAATCGTCCCCCCCACCAAGGCAATAAACAACTGCTCCACCCCTTGCCACACCGTAAAGGAGCCTTGGGTGTGAATCGTGGTGATGATCCCCAATAACACCAGGGCAATCCCATCATTGAAGAGACTTTCCCCCTCCACAATCGTCGCCAACCGAGGGGGAACCGGCACCGCCCGAAAGGCCGCAATCACGGAAACAGTATCGGTAATGGTTAAAATCACGGCGATCGCTCCCGCCGTAATCCAAGGCAAATCCAAGCCAAATTTCAGCAAGGTTGCCATAATCGCCGCCGCCAACACCACCCCCGGCCCTGCCAACAGGGCAATGGGTTTAACCGTACTACGCAGACGACTGATATCCGTATTAATCGCCGCCTCAAAAATCAGAATCGGCAAAAACAAATTCAAAATCACATCGGGGTTTAACCCCACCTCACGGGGCAAGAGGGGCTGAGTAATCATCAACCCCGCCAACACCAACCCCACCACATAGGGAATCCGCAGCCACCTTGTCACCAACGCCACCACCGTTGCCACCAGCAACAGCAAAATCAGCGCATTCACCAGGCTAGTAAAGGTTGCGGTGGAGGCGTTTGCCGTCTCATCCACAACGGATAGGAGCCAAGGCGGGAGGAAGAAATAGAGCATGAGCTTGGGCTTTAACCCGATGGGGTTCAGCCTCACAGTTTAGCCTGATTCCCCCAGTGGGAAACCCTAGCCCCGAACCCAATCCGTTAAAATAGGGGTCACTTTCACCCATCCTCCCCCCAAATTAGTGTTGCAATTTGATTCCATTCAGGCTGCCCTTGCCGATATTAAAGCTGGTCGTTCCGTTGTCGTTGTGGATGATGAAAACCGTGAAAATGAAGGGGATTTAATCTGTGCGGCCCAGTTTGCCACCCCCGACATGATTAATTTTATGGCGGTGGAAGCGCGGGGCCTGATCTGCCTGGCCATGACCGGGGAACGCCTCGATGCCCTCGATCTGCCCCTGATGGTGACGAAAAACACCGACCCCAATCAAACCGCCTTCACCGTTAGTATTGATGCCGGCCCCCATTTGGGCGTAACCACCGGCATCTCCGCCGACGATCGCGCCAAAACCATCCAAATCGCCATCAACCCCGCCAGCCGCCCGGAAGATCTCCGCCGGCCCGGGCATATTTTCCCCCTGCGGGCCAAACAGGGGGGCGTACTGAAACGGGCAGGCCACACCGAGGCCGCCGTTGATCTATCCCGCCTCGCCGGCCTCTACCCCGCAGGCGTGATCTGCGAAATCCAAAACCCCGATGGCTCCATGGCCCGCCTGCCGGAACTCTTCGACTATGCCCGGCAGCATGGTTTAAAGCTGATCAACATTGCCGATCTGATCAGCTATCGCCTCGAACACGATCGCTTCGTTTATCGGGAATCGGTGTGTAAGTTCCCCAGCCAATTTGGGGATTTTCACCTTTACGCCTACCGCAATACCCTCGATAACACCGAGCATATTGCGATCGTCAAGGGCAACCCCGCCCAGTTTGCCGCCCAGCCGGTGGTGGTGCGGATGCATTCAGAATGTTTAACCGGCGATGCCCTCGGCTCCCTGCGCTGTGATTGCCGGATGCAGTTGCAAACGGCGTTAAAAATGATTGAAAGTGCCGGCCTCGGTGTGGTGGTGTATCTGCGCCAGGAGGGGCGGGGCATTGGGCTGGTGAACAAGCTCAAGGCCTACTCGCTGCAAGATTTAGGCTTAGATACCGTAGAAGCCAATGAGCGGTTGGGGTTTGCCGCTGATCTGCGGGATTATGGCATGGGGGCGCAGATGCTCAATGATCTAGGGGTGAAGCAAATTCGCCTGATCACCAATAATCCCCGCAAAATCGCCGGGTTAAAGGGCTATGGCATTGAGGTGGTCGATCGCCTCCCCCTGTTAATCGAAGCCACGGACTACAACCGGGAATATTTGGCCACCAAGGCCCAAAAATTGGGGCATTTGCTTTTACAAACCTACTTAGTCACCCTCGCCTTTGATTGGCAGGAAACGATTCAAGGGGTGCAACAGCGGTATGAGTTGCTGGAAAAGGTGCGATCGCTGGCCACCAGTGCCAATCTTTTAGTCCAGGAAGAGGCGCGACCCGTGGCCATTGCCCTCTTTGGCCGCCCGGCATTGGTGGCCCATTTCGGTTTTGATCAGCCCGCCCTGGCCCGCCCCGATTGGTATCAAGACCCCACCCATCCCTACCGCCTGGCCCTGGGGCAGTTGTTGGATGAATTGCTGGCCTGGCCCCATCTGCGCCGTTTACAATTCCTCCTGGCCACCGGGGAAGACCCCTTAACAAAACTTCAGGTTAATCTATCACGGCAAACACTGCCCTACAGATCACCGGGGGATGGATGGGGTGATGGGTTCGCTAACGGGCATCACCTCGAAACCCAAACCATTTACCAGATCGCCTCTCCCTTTGGATAGTGAACAATTATTCTTTTTGTTAACTTTGGTAAGTTAATTTAATCTCATGGGCCGCCTTGGGAGATTTCGTAGGATCATGGAGAACAGCTCATGCCAGCCCCTCGCTTGCCGTGAGCAAATGGCAGTACCCCCTAAACGGCGATGAGCATTTCGACCTCAGTCTTGACGCAATTAATGCAGGTACTCCCCAATTGGCGGCCCCAGATGTTTTTTAAAACCTCCTTGGTGGCCCTCTCCCATGCCATGGAGGATCAAGTTTTAGCCCATAGTGATGCCCCGCTGATCATCGCTACGTTCCAGCAGGAGCGGTTCTATCGTCAAGAAGCCCATCGCTATCAACGCTTGGGCCAGCAGAGTGATCAGGTCTATGTCCTCGCTGCCCCGGAAACAGATTTCCGTAACCATTCCGGTGTTTATGAATCTGTGGCCTTTGACAGTAGCGATGCCCTGGCCCAGGAATGGCATTTGGTGGTGATCGGCGATCGCTATGCCAACTGTTTAATTTGCCGCGAACGCCCCGCCCCACCCATGAGCGGCGAGTTTGAAAGCGATTCTAACCGCCGATTTGAGGGGATTTGGACGTTTGACCGCCACACCAGTAGCCAAGCGGCCTATATCCTGCTTGATCGCATTGCTGCATACCGGCCGGAATTGGCCACCAAAATCAATGAGGCAAAACATCGCTATCTGGATAATGTCTGCAATTTAGACGCCCTCGATTCGCCCCAACTCTCCCTGGTCAATTATCCCGATCCCTTTGTGAATCGGTTGGTGAGCTATCTCCAGGTGGGGCAGTATAAATTGCTCAAGGCCTACCGAGCCATCGCCTCCCAGGAGCAAAAAGAGCGGCTGATCCATTTAATGACCACAGCGATCCGCCGCTCCCTTGATCCGGAGGAAATTTTGCAGGTGGCGGTGGAGCAGTTGGGCCATGGGCTGGAGGCCTGTCGCTGCATTATCTATTGTTGCCGTGCCAGCGATGCCCAAGCGACGATTAGCCATGAATTTCTCAATACTGATATTGGCTCCCTCCTGGGGCAAACCTGGCCCCTCACGGACAATGAACTGTTTCAAACCGTTGCCACCCGCTTAGAATCCCTGTTTATTCGCAGTGTCAGCACTGATCCCGATTGTGGGGAAAGTATTAAAGCCATCGCCCATCAGTACAGTATTGGCTCTTGGTTATTGGTTCCCGTCTTCTACCAAAGCCGCTTTTTGGGGATGGTGGAGTTGCACCAATGCCGGCCGGATCATCTCCCTTGGACGGAGGAGCAAATTAGTTTAGTGGAGGCGATCGCCAATCAAGTGGGAGTCGCATTAATCCAAGCGGAAGCCTACGCCAATTTAGAAGACCTTAACGAACAACTGGCCGCCCTCGATCGCACCCGTTCCAATTTAGTGGCCATTACCGGCCATGAACTGCGCACCCCCCTTTCTACGATCCAGGTTTGCCTGGAAAGCCTGGCCACCGAGCCGGATATGTCCCCGGAGCTGCGCCAGGTGATGCTGAATACGGCCCTGGCGGATGCGGAGCGAATGCGGAAATTAATTCAAGATTTCCTGATCCTCTCCCAATTGGAAAGTGGCCGGGTGGATTGGAACCCGGAACCCTTGGCCCTGGGGGAATGTATTGAATTAAGCATTAGTAACGTGCGATCGCGCTACCACGGCAGCCGCATCCCCAAAATCACCGCCAAACTCAGCCCTCGCCTCCCCCTCGTCCAAGCCGATGGGGAATGGCTCGTGGAAGTCTTAGCCAAATTACTCGATAACGCCTGTAAATTCACCCCCCCCAGCGGCAAAATCATGATTCGCGCCACCGCCGCCAGTGAACAACAGGTGCAAATGACCATCGCCGACAATGGCCGGGGCATTGAACCCAATCGCCTCGAAACCGTCTTTGATCGCTTCTACCAGGAAGAAGGTGCATTACAGCGCACCACGGGAGGAACCGGGTTAGGCCTGGCCATCTGTCGGCAAATTATTGACCGTTGGCATGGACAAATTTGGGCGGAATCCCTGGGCAAAGACCAAGGCAGTGAGTTTCACTTTACGATCCCCGTGGCCTCCGCCAGTGCTACAAAGGCAGAAGAAAATCGACCCAAGGGGCGATCGCGCCCCAAGGCTTAGGCTTCTACTAGCACTAGGGGAATCCCCAGTTGGGGGAAGGAAAAAGTGAGAAGGAAAAGGGCAAAAGTAAGTTCATATTTACCCTTTTTTTCTTGTCTTTTACCTTTTCCTGTGGAAAGTGTGAAATTTATGGGATAATTTGTAACAAAGTTTTTCATATTTCTCACCCAGCCATGAGTCCAAGTACTCAAGATCCCGGCCCTGAGTCCCCCAGTGCCCAGGAAAAAACCCTGGCCGAACAGGCCTCTCCCGCCTATGAATGCCTCAGTTGTGGCTATGTTTACGAGCCAGAGCGGGGGGATAGCAACAGCAAAATTCCCCCTGGCACAGAGTTTGCGGATTTGCCTGCTACCTGGAAATGTCCGGTGTGTGGCGTGCGGCGCAGTCAGTTTCGGAATGTTGGGGCCGCTAATGCTCCCTCCGGGTTTGCGGAAAACCTCTCCTATGGGTTTGGGGTCAATCGTCTCACCCCTAATCAAAAGAACTTACTGATTTTTGGCGCCTTGGCGGTGGGGATATTATTCTTCCTCAGCCTTTACGGCCTCCATTGATCCTCACCTTGCAATTTTGAATGTTTTTATGAATCCACTGTTACAGAAATTTAAAAATCTGCTCATGGTTGCCCTCCTCGCTGTGTTTTGCGTGGGCTGTAGCGATGTGCCGAACCTCGCCGCCAATCCTTGGCAGGTGATTGAACTCCCCACGGAAGCCAGTATGTATGATGTGGCCTTCACCCCCGATGGCCAACATGGTTGGTTGGTGGGCAGCCGTAATACGCTCTTTGAAACCACCGATGGCGGGGAAACCTGGGAGCCGCGCAATCTGGATTTAGGGGATGAAAAAGTGAGCTTTTTCTCCGTTAGCTTTGCCGGTCAAGAGGGTTGGGTTGTGGGGAAACCCTCGATCCTACTCCACACCACCGACGGCGGTACGAACTGGACGCGGGTGATCCTCAGCAGTAAACTCCCCGGTGCTCCCTACGGGATTACCGCCCTTGGCCCCGGCCAGGCAGAAATGGCCACGGATTTAGGGGCGATCTATCGTACCGATGATGGGGCGCAAAATTGGCACGCCTTGGTACAGGGGGCGGTGGGGGTGGTGCGCAATCTGCGGCGATCGCCCGCTGGGGAATATATCGCCGTCTCCGCCAAAGGGAATTTCTATTCCACCTGGCATCCCGGTGACGACGAATGGACTCCCCACCAACGCACCAGTTCCCGCCGTTTGCAAAATATGGGCTTCTTCCCCGATGGTCGCCAATGGCTCATTGCCCGGGGGGGCTTGTTGCAATTCTCCCAACCCGGCGCTGCCCTAGAATCGGAGGATTGGGACGAAGAAGTCTATCCGGAATTTTCCACCAGTTGGGGATTGCTGGATATGGCCTACCGCACCCCGGAGG
>RECT01000343.1 GCA_007693875.1 Spirulina sp. DLM2.Bin59 | reverse complement strand
GTTGAGGGTGGGGAAGGGGTCGCGGAGAAAGTCAAAGTTAGAGGGCATGACGGATGGGGCCGATGGTCTTGGCGCATACTTTTCTATTCTAGTCGGTTGAATCGGTGCGGTCAGGGGGGATGTTTGTTCTGGTGAATTTGCAGCGGCGGGAGGTGCGGCCGGTGGCTTTCCCAGAGGTGGCGATCGCTGTTGATCGGTTAATTACACCGGAGGATTAGGTTTTGGCTTGTGCTATGGCTCTGTTGTTGGGTAGAGGCGGAATGTGATCCAGCAGTTGCAGTCGGATTGGCGGTGGCTTAAAATAACTCATACCTTCTAGTTAAAAGCACTTTGACGCGATTCGAGTTTATTGTAGACGGGCCACCTGTATCACAACAAACCCGTAGGCGTGAACGTCTTAGAGACTGGAAAATAACAGTACGGCAAGAGGCAGAAAAATACTGGTCATCGGAGCAAACAATAGCTACTGGTCTAATCATGCTTCAAATCACGTATTTCTATGATGCTGTTGCCATCGATGTAGATAACATTATTAAACCGATTCAGGATGCGATCATTGGATTAGCTTATATTGATGATGATCAAGTTACTGATGTTTTGGTCAGAAAGCGAAATTTGTCAGGTAACTTTAAAATAGAAAATATGACCTCGACCCTGGCGGAAGGTTTTTCCCGTGGAAATGAATTCTTGTATATTGTCGTAACTGGGGCTCCTGAGCAAGAGGTACTGATCTGATGGCAACCTTAGCTAATTTGGAAAGAGATCGATTACTGCAACTGGCGGAAGAGTATCGTGATCAGGGATACGAGATTTTTTTTCATCCAAACCTTGAGGATCTTCCTGATTTTCTTAAAAATTATCGCCCTGATCTAATTGTGCGGCGAGGGGATGAGGCTGTGATTATTGAGGTCAAGTCGCGCCGGTCTCTGAGTTCTTCTTCTGGGCAATATTTACGCAATCTAGCGGAATCTGTGGAGCAACATCCGGGTTGGCGGTTTGAGTTAGTGATCACTAATCCAGAGGATGCTGAATATTTTCCCAAGGCGGAAAGCCCTCTACAGCCCCAGGAAATCGAAACTAGGTTACAAGTGGCAAGGCAATTGGTAAGGCAACATCCGGAGTCAGCCATTCTTTATGCTTGGTCTCTTGTGGAGGCAACGTTAAGGCTTGTTGTTGAGCATGAGGGCTTGAGTTTTAGCAAGCCTGATCCGCTTTATTTAGTGAAACAATTAGTTACTGAAGGGGTGATTTCGCGTGATGAGTATCAGTTATTGATGGATGCGCGTTCATTGCGCAATGTTATTGCTCATGGTTTTAAGGTAACTCAAGTTACTGAAGGGTCTGTCTATTCGCTCATTGATATTACGGAGCAACTGCTGAAAACTTGTTGTGCTGCTTAGTGGAGGTGGAAGCTTTCCGGGGAGTATTACTGGGCAGAGCCAAGTAACGAGGGAAAAGATATTTTCTCGTGCCATGGCTCTGCCGTGGTGCGGGCTTTTGGCGGCTCTGCCGCCTGGGGGAGGCGGAGATGACGTTGACGGGGGGGGGAGGTGCGGCCGGTGGCTTTCCCAGAGGTGGCGATCGCTGTTGATCTGTTAATTGTGCCGGAGGGTTAATCGCTCCTTATGTAGAGATTTTTTCAAACTTGACTTCTGGAATCCCTACTCTATCTTTTGCGTGTTCAATGGTCATTGCACAAAGCTGTCCATTTTCATCTAAGTCCAGCAAGGTGCTTTCATCAATTTCTCTTGTTTCTGTGGGAATCTTTTGGGAAAAAGTGATGTATAAAGTATCTGTGTCTTCAAAGTATTGGATTTTCATGTTATTCCTCCTTGAATCCTCTATCAAAAAAAGCGTTGTGAACGGTTTCCCCGTCTTCTAGCAAAATCACCCTTAAATATTTGTCCTTCTCCTTTATTTTTGACCAACACCGAATTCTTCCATCGGATTGAATTTCTCTTTTAAGAGGAGATTCAATCGTACTTTTGATCCATTCCATCTTGATTTCCATTCTATCTGGTCTGAGACAAACAGCCTTGAAGTATTCGGTAACTTTCATTGATGGAAGGTTGAATCTCTTAACATGGTGGTAATATAGCACATGAATCTTGAGGGAGTGGCGGAGCCTCCGGGGGGCATTTTTCTCGTGCCATGGGTTAGGCCCGTGGCGCGGGGTTTGGGCGGCTCTGCCGCTGGGTGGGGGTTGTTGGTGGGGGTCATGGGTTTTTGGGGCGCAAGCATTGCGCCCCTACGAATAAACTCTGTAGGGGCGCAACGCTTGCGCCCTCTGGTTTTCGCCCTCTTGCTTGGGCGTGATCGGGTGGGTTAGAGTTCGCCACGGAATGCACGTTGTAGAAGGGAGTTAAATAATTCATTAATATACTGTAAGTGTGTTTGCGAATTGTCCAGCAATTCATTAACTTGATTATCTATTTTTACATATTTTTCTTGCTCTGCAATTGAAGGAACTAACACACTTACACTCTTTACATTTGAACTACTTATTGTATTAAGACCTGATGTGGTTTTTCCAAATTTTATCAACTGACGACGACCACCATGAGAGTTCAAAAATGCACTAATATATGTGGAATTTGCTATTTTATCATTAATTTGAACTCTGATGAGATGATTTTGATGAGTACAATTAAGAATTGATCCATCCCATATAGAACAACGACCTATTTCTTGACTATTTCCGTGTCCTTCTACAATCAATATATCTCCTATTTTTAATTTTGTACGTTCTAGTTCATTTTGTGTAACTCTAATAGTTTTTATTTCATCAAGATTCAGTTTATTTCGGTAAACATTTGCAACACGCAAGTACGGTACTTCTATCGGATTATTCACTCTCTGACTAGTAACTTGTAATCCGCCCTTAACTATGGAAATACTACCTAAACTGTACACATCCCAGCCTTTAGGGTTGGTGACGGGATCGCCGAACATATCGAGGAAGGTGGCGCGGAGGAGTTCCTCGGTGAGGCGAATGGCCTCTTGCCGCTTACGCCGCACCGCATCCGCCTGATCCAATATCGCAGCAATCCGCCGCTGCTCCTCAATTGGCGGCAACGGAATTTCAAGCCTTAGAATATCTTTAGGATATAGATGAATACCTTTTACTAAATTCCGAATATCGTGTTTAGTTTTTTGACTTATAATCCAGTAAAAAGCATAAGCTGCATCTAAAACAGATTGATTAGGGCGAACTATTGTCCATTCACCAGTAGCCAATGCCCCTAAGACTTTTGTTTCAGCTTTGTAAATTTTTGTAGCCACATAATCCGCATTATGAGCGGCATTCAAGATTAGGGTATCTCCATGGACAATTTTTTTTGATTGAAATTTTTCAACGAAATCAAAATCAACATATGATTCATGAATTCCTTTAAATGTGCCATTCTCAGAAACATCTTTGATCTTTAATACAGGATGACCTTTTAACCTTTGATCACTTTTCGCAGGAGTTTTGCCATTGAAAACATCAGCAACTTTGAATAAAGCAATTTTTTTTACTTGCATCTTAATAACCTCTCATTAGTTTACCGCAAGCAGTAGGGTGGGCACTGCCCACCGCAAGGTAATAGGTGGGCAATGCCCACCCTACAAAAATGATAAGCTCAGAAACCGGGTTTCTTGCACCTCCTCATTCTCCCACAACATCCTCCCAGAAACCCGGTTTCTCAAAGCCAATCCGCCGCCGGAACAAAATTCAACTGCTCAAACCCGATCACCCTCCCCTCCTTATCCTTCATCAACACCACCTCATCCCCCGTCTCCTCCGCCTCCACCTCATCCCCCGGCTCCCCAAACCAAACCGTTAACGTATTACCCACCCGATCATAAAATACCCTTACCCCCGCCATATTCTCCCATCGCCCGAAGCGTCAGCTAAAATCAAGATACTCCATACTATCGTAGACCTTCCCCCCTCAGCATCCATGACCAAACTCCTTCAAGAGGCGATCGCCCAAATTGAAAAACTCCCACCGGATCAACAAGATGCGATCGCCCCTCGATTTTTAGCAGAATTACAAGATGAACAAAAATGGGAAACCCGGTTTACCGCAACAACCGACGATCAATGGGATCAGATGGCAGTAATGGTACGCCAGGAAATAGCAAAAAAAGGTCTTCAGGAAATTGGGTAAAATTAGCTCGATGGGATACTGAATGTGCGTGAGGGCGAAAAATTTTTCGCCCCTACATCAAGAGTCTCAATTTAAACAAATTTAGCTTATCACTTTAAATTGTCAAGACCCGCAAAAACAGCCAACCATCCCTAACCCAATAACCCCTCCAACCGATCCAAATCCCCTAAAATCTCCCCCTCCAAATCCCGCAACTTCCCTAAAATTGCCCTCGGAGACTCATAAACCACCTCCTCATACACCACCTCCTTATAACGATTGATCGACAAATCATAACCATTGGCCGCAATCTCATCACGAGGCACAAAAAAAGCGCGATCGCTCCGATCCGTATCCCGCCCCATATCCCGACCTTCCCAACGCCGCAACAAATCCGGAATATCATTCTCCTCAATGGGCTGCCGCTTATCATCCAACGAAAAACCATCCGCCTGCATATCATAAAACCAAACAAAATCCGTCCCCGCCGACTTCACCCCCACCTTCGTAAACATCAAAATCGCCGTCGAAACCCCCGCATAGGGCTTAAACACCCCCGACGGCATAGAGACCACCCCCTCCAACTTGTGCTCCTCCACCAAGGCCTTCCGAATCCCCTTGTGGGCCGTCGAAGAACCAAACAACACCCCATCCGGCACAATCACCGCACCCCGGCCCCCCCGCTTCAACAACCGCAAAAACAACGCCATAAACAACAATTCCGTTTTCGTCGTCTTGATGATCTTTTGCAGATCCTTGGCGATCGTTGATTTTTCCACCGACCCTTTAAAGGGCGGATTCGCCAAAATTAGCGTAAACGCCTCCTCCACACTGCCATGATCCTCCGATAACGAATCCCGCGCCTCAATCATCGGATTCTCAATGCCATGGAGCATCATATTCATGCTGCCAATCCGCAACATCGTCGCATCAAAATCAAAGCCGTGGAACATCCCCTGATTGAAATGCTCCCGCTTCCCCGGCCCATTTAAAACAAAATTCCCCTCCCCATCCTGTAACCCCCGCACATACTCCGCCGCCGCCACCAAAAAACCCCCCGTCCCACAGGCCGGATCGCAAATCACATCATCCGCCGTCGGAGCCATCACCGCCACCATCATCTGAATAATGTGGCGCGGCGTGCGAAACTGCCCATTGGTTCCCGCTGTGCTCAACTTCGACAGCATATATTCATAGAGATCCCCCTTCGTATCCCGATCCTCCATGGGGATTTGCTCAATCTGCGCCACCACCGTCACCAACAACGCCGACGACGCAATTAAAAACACCGCATCCTTCATGTGTTGCGTGTAGGTGCTGCTGTTTTCCCCTTGGCCCATGTCCTTAATGAAAGGAAACGCCTCATCCCGGATAATCTGGAGCATTTCCTCCCCATCATCGAGATTTTTAAAATGCGACCACCGCAGATGCCGCTGCTCCGGCGTAAAAACCGGATTTTCCAACGCCCGCCCCAACCGCTGGGCCTTGCGCTCCTTCGCCAACTCCAAATCATCCAGCCGCTTCAAAAACAGCAGGTAGGAAATTTGCTCAATCACCGAAAGCGGATTGCTGATGCCGTTGTTCCAAAACGTTGTCCACAACTTATCAACTTTAGATTTCAATTCGCCGGTGATCATAAACGTGCAAACTCCATGGAGACGGATAGCGGAGGCGATGTAAACCCATCGCCCTCCCCCATTATGCCTGCCGTTGGTTCCCTAGCGGTCAGGTTTCGCGCCCCCTTTTACCGCTTTTACTGCCCCTATGCCGGAGCCTTGGCTGTCCCAAATGCGATCGCCCTGGGCTGAATGTTAAGGTGCAATGGAGAAAGATGCCGAATTTTGAGAAAATTACCATGGTGATTAAACCTGTTTACGAAAATAGTGCGGGAGTCTGAAAGCCCCGTCAATTTATTGCGGGGATGAAA
>RECT01000055.1 GCA_007693875.1 Spirulina sp. DLM2.Bin59 | reverse complement strand
CGGGAGCATCCCGTTTTTTCCCTAGGTATAAATACTCTTTTTATTTCTAAGTATAAATACTCTATTGTATCAGAGAGGGAAAATGCCCTAAAACTACAGTGTAGACCTAAGCATAACCATCCATGACCCCATCAGAAGCTAGACAACTCAAGCGTCACCTCCAATCCGCCGCCAAGATACTGAAAGCCAACACTCCCCAAGATCAGTTAGGAGATTTTGAGAGCATCGAACTAGCTGCCCGTCAACATATCATTGAAACCGTTGGACCAGCCATAGGAGAGGTTTTTTTTCAGCAGGAGACCCAAAAACCATCGGGAAAAAGCGACAGGTAAAAACCTGTATTGGTACAGTGCAGGTGCAAAGAACAGAAGCCCAAAAGCTAGGACTCAAGCCCAGAGAGCAATTGAGTCCAGTCATGGAGAAGTGCAGTTTAGTCGCTTGTGCAAAATCCTCCTACGCACAAGCAGCGGAAGATATCGAGCTAATGACGGGCATAAAAGTAGGACACAGCAGCTTGCACCGGTTAGTGCAGCGCAGCGAGATACCGGAACAGGAAAGTGAGGATGTAGTAGATGGGTTAAGTGTGGATGGGGGAAAAGTGAGGTTGAGAACGCCAGAACGAGGACCGTGTGAGTGGCGAGACTACAAGGCGGTAAGCCTGCATGAGTCGTGTTGCAATGCGTATTTCCAAGAGAATGAAGCGTTGATAGAGTGGGTAAGGCGACAGCTCTTGGCAGCAGTGGTAACTTGTGTAGGGGATGGCCATGACGGAGTGTGGAATATCATGGCGCACCTTGCCCCAGAGTATCAACGCAGGGAGATACTCGATTGGTATCATTTGGTGGAAAACCTCTACAAAGTGGAGGGGACAAAGGAGAACCTGGCAAGGATAAAGAGCTTGCTGTGGTTAGGGGATGTGGAGGAAGCGTTAGCAGAGTTAAAGCGGCTTAACAACTACGCCAGTGTGAAATTCAGGGCGTATATCAGGAAACATCGTGAGCGGATTGTGCCCTACGAGCTATATCAGAGGATAGGCATAGCGATTGGTTCGGGAGCAGTGGAGTCTGTGGTGAAGCAGATTGGTGCGAGAGTAAAGCTATCAGGTGCGCAGTGGTCGAGGAAAAATGTGGGAAAAATGCTAAAACTGCGTTGTGCTTATTTGAATCATGCTTTTCGTGTAAGTATTTGTACTTAGGGAAAAAGTGGGATGCTCCCGATATGCAAAGTGCTAAAGTTGCGGGTGAAATTAGAGCGCTGCTTGCGATGGCAGGCAATCCAATTGGTGCAAATGATTTACTGATTGCTGCGATCGCCATTGCCCATTCTTTAACCTTAGTTACACATAATACCCGTGAATTTGGTCGAATAGAGCAGTTAGCCTATGAAGATTGGGAGTAATTAAATAAGGTGGGTATTGCTCCAACTCTCATTGCACTGAACTTAGCCCTCTTCTGTCACTCTAGGCGATTTCGACGAATTTGCGCGATCGCAGCCAACGAAAGAATCAGTATTTGAACCCGATCTGACAGAAGAGGGTTATTCGAGGGGCGATCTCCACTTTATAATGAAGGTCATAATGGATCGATTGCTGTTCATGGAGGTAGATGATGATTGCACAGCTTAAATCTGCGGGGATGACGGTGGCGGAGTATCTGGCTTGGGAGGCAGAACAACCGATTAAGCACGAGTATATTGATGGTGAGGTTTACGCAATGGCAGGAGCGACGTTACCCCATAATGATATTGCTGTAAATTTAACAAGTTTACTGCGGCCTTTTTTACGGGAGAAGGGTTGTAAGGTGAGGATGTCGGATGCCAAGGTTAAGGTTTCTGAGGAGGGGCCGTATTTTTATCCGGATCTGGTGGTGAGTTGTGATGAGCGCGATCGCCGTGCCATTGAAGCGATTCAATATCCTTGCTTAATTGTTGAAGTGCTTTCCCCCAGTACCGGGGCATTTGATTATGGCCAAAAGTTTCAGTTTTATCGCCAAATTCCGACGCTCAAGGAATATGTTTTAATTGATGCGACTCAGATCAGAATTGATCGTTATACCCAAAATGCGGCGGGCAAGTGGGAGTTAACGGCTTATCCTGAAGATGGGGGGGATTTGGAGGATTGCCCATTGGAATTAAGCAGTTTGGGTTTTCGCTGTGATTTGGGCTTAATTTATGAAGATGTGGAGTTGAAAGGCGATCCCAATTTTGATATTGAGTAAGTGCATGGGGGTTGGGGCGATCGATACAGAAAGCGATGTAGGGGCGTTGGCGTAAGCCTGCCGGAGGCACAAAAATTTTTCGCCCTCCCCCAGGGCGATAGGACTCCCCATTTCTCAATGTCAATACTTCTTTCTAGACCGCAGAGCCGCCCAAGGCCCATGCACCAGCCATTGCACCCGTAGCCGGTGATACGTGAACAGGAGTTTACCCGTAACCCGCTCCCATCCCCGTTGTAGCAGGCTGCGGGGTGCTTGTTCGATGCGTTTTTGTTGTTCAAAATAGGCAGCTTTAGCCGTCGGAGAAGATTGGCCTTGGCAAATTCGCACAGTTTCAATGCGATCATCAAAAAAATCTAAACCGGGCATTTCATGATGATGAATCGGAAAATTACTTTTGATCGCCGCTAAAGCCATGGCATAGGTAGGGTGTTTATGGAGGCCTAACGTATCAGCATAAAGGGCTAAATCTCCCCAAATTTTGAGAAACTCCTGTTCACGGCCCTGATCTTCATGAAGCACAAATAAAAATTCATTAATAAACTTTAAATCAGGATGAGCAGGGTTAACGCCAATCCGGTGCGCCATTTTCATTATCACGTTAGTTTTGTGGCGAAGTGCGGCAGATTGGGGCTGTCTTTGCCGTTGGGCTTGCAAATGGTGATGGAGATTACCACAACTGCGGGCCGTTAAACCCGGTAAAAATTGCAGATCCGCCGGGATGGGCGCACAAATCCGCACATCAGCATCCAAATACATCACCTTTGGGGCAAGGGTGAGGCCATGGGCGATCGCAAATCGCCGCTCATGGTAGGGCAAGACCCCCCGAGGGGTATGTTTCACCGCCTGAACATTGGGATGGGCGGCAAAGTGATGGGGTTGATTGGTGTAAATGATGAGGGGATGACCGGAGGCAAATTGAGCTAAATCGGTGGCCAGTAATTGGGCCATACGATTATATTTTGTGCCAAAGGCAGCCGTACAAAAACACAAGGATGACTGACTTGTTTTGTGTGACATGATCAAGAAAAATGGCAGCAATAATGGAGACCGTCGTGGAAAAGCCAACAAGATGGCATCCCGCTCTGGGGTTATTTTAGCGACTGATCCAGTGATCAACCGGCCCCTTCCCGTGGGAAACTAGGGAGAATTGCAGGTTTTCGGCAATATGGCGTATCCTTCTGGCCCCTATCAAAGTCACTTATTTAATACCATTAATCGCCAACGCATCCGCTGGGGCGATCGCCTCGGCCGGGGGTTGCGTTCGGCCCAAGTGGCAGCGGTGTGGGGGGTGCAAATTTTGCTCTATCCGGTCTATCTGCTGACCCAACTGGGGCGAGATCTAGCCCTGCGGCTGGAAGCTGCCGTTACCCAAAACGAACCCCCCAGCCTAGATCCACCGGACTGTGATGGGCCATTGCGGCGCATCCTGGCTACCATTGATGATTTTATTGAGCATCTGCCGGTGGCAGTCACGCCCCACGGATTGCCCAGTGCGATTACAGCGGCGCGGGAACCCCATCCGACGGTGCGGGGAATTGCCTGTGATTGTGGCAGCCAAAGCCTGGTCTTAACGACGGAGGATAATGATAGCCTGGCGGTGTTGTCCCCCAGCCAACAGCACAGCCTCGCCACCCACATTCGCCTCGAACTGGCGGATTATGCTTACCAAAACTACCGCCGCAAAATCCAAAGCTATCAGTACCTCATCCCCGCCCGTCTGGGGGAAGATCCCCAAATTTGGCCCCTGTGGCGACGGTTTTGGCAACTGATGCGTTGGGTGCAGCAAAGTCCGGTGGCGATCGCCACCAACCTTTTTGGAGAATCGCGGTTTGTGCCGCCGCCGTTGCTGCCGCCGGTGGTTCCGGTGAACCTGCCCCCCCTGCCGCTACCGGCAACCCTCTGTCAACAGTTGGATCAGTCTGCGATCCGTTTAGAAACACAGCAGGAGCAGTTCCAGGAACAATGGTCGGCTTGGTTGGAGCGGGTGAGCGATCGCCCCGCCTTTCCCGGTACAGCCCAGTCCCTTGTCCAAAAGGCGATCGCCTACTTTTTTGGCATTGAAGGCCCCAAGGCTCTGCCGGAGGCTGAACCCCGTTTAGATAAACAGCCTTGGCTCCATTGGGAAGAACTCCCCGCCCTTGCCAGTGGGTTGATCAAAGCCGTACCGAAGCGGCGATCGCTCATCGATCTCGATGCTGACATGGCCATTGAACTCTACGCCCTCAATCCCCCTCCCCCCGTTGTGACTCCGATGCGCCCTGTTGATCCCCCTCCGTCCCTCCGTCGTGCCTCTAGCCAAACCCCAGACCATCAACCGGACTGGCTCGATGTGGAGGCTCAACCCACGGGCTATGAACGCCATTGGTTGGAAATTTTGCTCAATGGGTTTGATCGATTCATGGCGATGCTGGAGAGGGGGGCGATCGCCCTTTGGCGTTGGCTCACGGCAGGCTGGCAATGATTAGTTATCTCAAGGGTGCTCCTGTGGCCATTGTCCGCCGTCCCCCCCGCACGGTTTTAATCCTGGAAGTGCAGGGCATTGGCTATGAGGTGCAGATTCCCCCCCGTTGGTTGCCCAATTTAGGGGAAGGGGAAAGGTTGCAACTGTTCACCCATCAACAAATCCGCGAGGATCAAACCCTTCTCTATGGTTTTCCCACCGCGCCAGAGCGGGATTTATTTCGTCAATTAATTGCCGTAACGGGGATCGGGGCACAATTGGCGATCGCCCTTCTCAATACCCTCGGTTTAGAGTTACTGGTTGAAGCGATTATTAGCGAAAATACCAAAGCCCTGATCCAAACCCCCGGCGTAGGCAAAAAAACCGCCGAGCGGATCATCCTCGAACTGAAAACCCAACTGGGCCAATGGCGCAAAGCAGCGGATATTCCCCTGCCCTCCTCCAGTGGCCTCGATCCCACCATCCAAGAAGATGTAGAACTGACCCTCTTAGCCCTCGGCTATGAAGGGACAGAAATCCTCGCCGCCCTCACCCACCTCCGCCAAGACCCCCGCCTCGAAACGAACCCCACCCCCGAAGACTGGATCAAAGGGGCGATCGCCTGGTTAAGCCAAGCCTGATGGCCAGCAAAAGTCTTTATAATAAATGCTCTACCCCCTATTTTGACCCGATTACCGTGACCACGACCCCGCGCACCGCTCCCACCCGCCAACCCGATGCCCTCGGCCGCTTCGGCCGCTTTGGGGGTAAATATGTCCCTGAAACCCTGATGCCTGCCTTGGCAGAGCTGGAAACTGCCTATGAGCAGTATCGCCAGGATCCCGACTTCATCAACGAACTGGATGGTTTACTGAAGGACTATGTGGGCCGCCCTAGCCCCCTGTATTTTGCCGAACGCCTCACCCAATACTACGCCCGCCCCGATGGTACGGGCCCGCAAATCTACCTGAAACGAGAAGACCTCAACCATACCGGCGCTCACAAAATTAACAACGCCCTCGCTCAAGTTTTACTCGCTAAACGCATGGGCAAACAGCGGATCATTGCCGAAACCGGTGCAGGTCAGCATGGCGTGGCCACGGCTACGGTATGCGCTCGCTTTGGCTTGGAATGTGTGATTTATATGGGCGTGCAGGATATGGAGCGGCAAGCCCTGAATGTGTTTCGGATGCGGCTGATGGGGGCGATGGTGCAACCGGTGGAGGCGGGGACGGGAACGCTCAAGGATGCCACATCAGAGGCGATTCGCGACTGGGTGACGAATGTGCAAACCACCCACTATATTCTCGGTTCCGTCGCGGGGCCTCATCCTTACCCGATGATGGTGCGAGATTTCCACCATGTTATCGGCCGGGAAACGCGGCAACAATGTTTAGAAAAGTGGG
>RECT01000203.1 GCA_007693875.1 Spirulina sp. DLM2.Bin59 | reverse complement strand
CCCCGAACTCCAACCGCCCCCCTGGCCTGAAGCCAAGCCCGGCGCACAAATCGGAGCCGCCCTCAAAGCCTGGGCAAACGCTTCCCCTCGTCCTTTAGTGGTCTTTATTGATGAGATTGATGCCCTCCAAGATGAGGTCTTAATTGGGGTTTTAAGACAGTTACGGGATGGGTATGGCGATCGCCCCCACCAATTCCCCCAATCCATCGCCCTCATCGGCTTAAGAGATGTACGAGATTATAAAGTTGCCTCCGGGAGTAGCAAAAAACTCGGAACCTCCAGCCCTTTTAATATTAAAGTAGAATCTTTCACTCTGGAAAACTTCACTCTTGCTGAATTGGTGGCATTGTATGAGCAACATACCGCCTTAACCGGACAACAATTTCAGCCCGAGGTGTTTAACGCTGCCTATGAATTAACCTATGGTCAACCTTGGTTAGTCAATGCCTTGGCTCGACAAATGACGGAAAAACTCGCGCCAGATCCTCAAGAAATAATCACAATTCAACATCTTCATCAAGCCAAAGAAATCCTCATCGAGCGCAATGATACTCATTTAGATAGTTTGGCAGAGCGGTTACGGGAAACTAGAGTTAAACAGATTATGGAGCCGATGTTAGCGGGGGAAGAGTTGGGGGATATTCCCGCAGAAGACCGGCAGTTTGTGGTGGATTTGGGTTTGGTGCGCCGTCATCCGGCGGGGGGGTTCGTGATTGCCAATCCGATTTATCGGGAGGTGATGCCTCGGATGTTGGCAGGGGGGCCCCGTGATAGTTTGCCGTTGATTGCACCAACTTGGTTAGATGGTGAAGGTAGGTTAATCCCTGAAGCATTGCTAACCGCATTCCTCAAGTTTTGGCGGCAACATGGACAACCGTTGTTAAAAAGTGCGCCCTACCATGAAATTGCCCCCCATTTGGTGCTGATGGCATTTCTCCATCGGGTAGTGAATGGGGGGGGAACGTTGGATCGGGAATATGCGATCGGGTCGCGGCGAATGGATCTATGTCTGCGTTATGGGGATGTCACCTTGGGGATTGAATTGAAAGTATGGTGGGATGGACGGCGGGATCCCTTACCGAAGGGTTTGGAGCAGATTGATGGGTATTTGGCGGGGTTGGGGTTGGATTGGGGGTGGTTGGTGATTTTTGACCGCCGTTCTGGGTTGCCCGATATTGAGGAGCGGACAACAACGGAAAAGGCAACCACGGGGAATGTCCGCCAGATCACGGTCATTCGAGGTTAAGGAGAGGAGGCTCTGGGGTTTTGGTTTTTGATAAAATTTGGGGATGTTGTTATTAAATTGGTCACACTTTTGGGGGTTTGCTCGTCAGGGCTGGCGGTTTGCCCGACCCCATACGATTATCGGGACGAGTCTGAGTGTGGTGGCCCTGTGGGCGATCGCCCTTTTCACCACTGCTCACCCCTTCACGCCTCAAACCCTCTTCACCCTCGCCCTGGCTTGGCTGGCCTGCTTGGCGGGCAACGTGTATATTGTCGGATTAAATCAATTGTTTGATGTGGAGATTGACCGGATCAATAAGCCCCATCTCCCCCTCGCCGCTGGCGCATTTACCCGCCGCCAAGGTCAGAGAATTGTGGGCATTGCCGCCCTCCTCGCCCTTACCCTCAGCCTCGGGGGACTGTGGCTCTGGTTAACCGTCGCTGTGAGCATGGCCATTGGCACAGCCTATTCAACACCGCCGATCCGGTTGAAACGGTTTTCTTTCTGGGCAGCGTTTTGTATTTTGACGGTGCGGGGGGTGGTGGTCAACCTCGGGTTATCTTGGCATTTTGCCCAACAGTTTGGCGGTGAGGTGATTCCTGTACCGGTTTGGGTGCTCACTGGGTTTATTTTGCTCTTTAGCATCGCCATCGCCCTGTTTAAAGATATGCCGGATCTAGAGGGCGATCGCCATTACCAGATCCAAACCCTCACCCTCACCCTCGGTAAACCCGCCGTCTTTGCCCTCTGCTGTACATTGATCGCCTTTTGCTATGGGTTAATGATTGCCGTGGGCCTCCTGGCCATTCGGGGATTAGATCCCAACATCATGATCCTCGGCCATTTCGCCCTCTTGCTGGCCCTCGGGTGGCGCAGTCGTCGGGTGAATTTGGCAGATAAGGGGGCGATCGCCCGCTTTTATCAATTTATTTGGCTGCTGTTTTTTGCAGAATATTTCCTCTTTCCCCTCGCCTGTTGGTTGGCTCTACCGAAAACCTGGGTCTAAAGCCCCACCCCATCTTGCCGCCAGAACTAGCACATAAGCGAGACTAAAGTATCGCTTTGTGAACATTTCTTACGGAAGTGTTAAGATTGCAACGTTCTCTCTCTCACACAGTCGAAAACCTTTGTCTATGCTAAATCTCATTGGTTTGAAACCGATCAGTTTGTTGGGGTTGGCCCTGGTGGCGATGACAACAGCTCAACCAACCCAAGCCAAAACCAGCCCCGAACCCTTGCTCCTGTCCCAAAGTGCCGCCGCCAATTCCCAGGAACTGCGGGATCTCCTCCGTCGTGGGCGAGAATTTTCCGATGCGGGCAACTACGCCGCCGCCGTAGCGGTGTATGAACAGGCCATCCGCCTCGATGCCAACAATGCCCGGATCTATTCCGGTATTGGCTACCTCCAGGCCAGCCAAGGCAACTATGTGGAGGCGATCGCCGCCTACCAACAGGCCATCCGCCTCGAAGGGAATAACGCCAGTTTTTACTATGGCCTAGGCTATAGCCAGGCAAAAGCCGGCCAATACCCCGCTGCGGCCCAATCCTACGAAAGAGCGATCGCCCTTGACCCCAACGACAGCCTCAGTCATCAGGGGTTAGCCGCCATGCAACTGCGCCTCGGTCGCTACGATGTTGCCATGGCGATCTATAACCGTCTCCTGGCTAACAATCCGGGCGATCACCCCCAAATCTACGCCATGATGGGGACATTACTCATTGAGCAAAACCAACTGGCGGAAGCAATTAGGATCTTGGAAGGAGCCACCCAAACCTCCCCCAACGAGGTGAAACTTTATCTCCCCCTTGCCGTCGCCTATTTACAAATGGGCAACTATGACGCAGGGATTAAAGCCCTCCAAACCGTCAACCGCCTCGATCCCAACAATGCTGAAGTTCACCTCCAACTGGGCAAAATCTACCAATATCAACAACGGTGGGATGATGCTCAAGCAGCTCTCCGTCGGGCAGTAGGCTTGGCCCCCCAGGCCCCGGACGTGCGGTTAGCCTTTGCGGAATTGAACCTCCGCCAACAACGGTATTTGGAAGCCACCGCCACCTACCGTTTTGTCACGGAAATCGATCCCCAAAATCCCCTCGGTTTCCTGGGTTTAGGGGAATCCCTCATTGCCCGCAACCGGAAGCGAGAGGCAAGGGAACCCCTCGAAAGAGCCCGCCAACTCTATCAACAGCAAAATAATACCGTGGGGGTTGAACGGGTTAATGACTTGCTTCGGCGTTTATAGCCCCTAACTTTTCCAAAACTGCCCATTCTAGGGGCGTGAGGGGCTGTGCCGGGAAGGGACAGCCCCAATAGGTTTGGGCGGCTTGGTGGAGGGCGGTGATGATCCTGGGGATGGTTGGCATCGGGGCGGGACCCACTACGCCATCCCCGATCGCCTCCCCAAACACCTTAAAAAACAGTCCCGGATCAGGGTTAAGGCGCATCGAACCCTGCTGGAGAATTACACCGCCTCGGTGGAGTTGAGCACTGCCAATCAGTTTGTACCCTGTGGAAGTCACCAAATCCGCAGCGGTGGCGGTGCTAAAACAACTGGGGTGATGGATATAGCCCCGTTGGCCGGCCCCAAAACTGAGGGGTATCCCGAGGGTTTGCCAACCAAGCCGCAAAAATTCACAGCATTGCTCATAGATCTGTCGTCGCGTTCCCCGTTGGTGGGGAATAAGCAGGGTATAGCAAAGATCCCCCTGATGGAGCACTGCCCGCCCTCCGGTGGGACGGCGCACCAAATCCACTGCCCTGCCTTGGCAGGTTAAGGTTTTCCAGGCAGCGGGATAGGTCTGTTGATGGTAGCCAAGGGAAATGGCAACGGGTTCCCAGGTATAAAATCGGAGGATGGGGCCGAATTGCCCCATTCCTACCAGAAGTGCCCGATCTAGGGCCATTTGCGCTGCCCCCGGAGCCTGCCACAGGGGCAAGAGCCGCCCCCCTTCAAGTCCCAAAGGTGGCCTGGAGGGATTCATCATGGTCGTCGGCGATCGTCGCTACGAGGGTAATGGCGCGGGAAATTTCTCCGGCGGAAAGGTCGGCAACAATGCGTTGGGACAACACCACCACCTGGTCATTGCAAACCCCAAAGCAGGTTTCAAAGGTTCCTGACCAATTCATGGCCATCAGCTTCCGCAATAACCCCAACTCATCCCGTACCGGCAGCTTCAGCACCGGTGACCAAACCGTGAGGAAATCCTCCTCACCTTCACCAGTGAGCTGTACGAAGACCTCCACACTGCCGTAGTCAAATTTCCACAACGTGCCATTGTCGCCATGATTAACCATGGCGCTGTCGTTTTGCTCCAAACTGGCAATCACTGTTTCAATCAAGTCGTAGTAACTGGCGGGGGCTTCGGTGTCTGGGGCCAAGGTTTCTAAATTATCCATGGTCAAATTCCTCTAGGCTTTAGTTCTCAGCCTAGCTTAAGCTTCTCCGGTTTCCCCACAGTAAACAATTAAATCGATCTCCACATTACCTTTTCCCGCCAAACCCATCACCCCCACCGTAGTGCGACAGGGCAGTTTCCCCGCTGCAAAATAGGAACTATAGACCCGATTCATCACCTCAAAATCCCGTAAATCGGTGATGAAGACCCGGGCCATGACGGCGTGATCAAAGGAAGTCCCGGCTTCCGTCAGCACGATCTTGAGGTTCTCCATCACCCGCCGCACCTGATCTTCAATGGGTCCCAGTTCCATTGCCCCAGTTTCGGGATCTTCGGCCAGTTGCCCGGTGACGAAAAGCAAATCACCAGCGCGGATAGCATGGGGAAAGGGGCCAAACAGGGGCAATCGCCCATCGGGAATGACGATGCGTTCAAGGGGCATTTTTAACAGTGAGGTAAAGGTTGTAATTGACCGTTTGGGGGGCGTTGCTGACGATTGCAATCGTATAGTAGCCGGTTCGGGAGACCTGACCCGACCAACTGCGCTCATTCCCATTGGCAAGGAGCGATCGCCCGTTGGGATCATAAATTCCCACCAGGGTGGGATAATCACTGACCCCATTGGCGGTTAAAGATTGGCCCGCTTCCAAGGCTACGGTAAAGACCTTACCCTGCCAAGGGTCTAGGCTGCCCGCATGGCGTAGCTCGGTACCAATGATCGGGGTGAGGGGAATCAGGTTTTCCCCCACCTCTAAGGCGCGGATGTAGTCAAAGGCGATCGCACTCCAAACCTGATCCAGCGGTTGTTGATCCGGCTCATCCTGGGGAAAATACAGGGAAAACACCGTATTGGTGAACAACTCCACCGGAGCAAGAGTGACATTGCGTCGCTCTAGGCGCTGTGCCCATTGACGGCGATCATCCCGGCTATAGGCCCCCAAACGGCGGCGGGCCTCCCCCGATAGCTCTTGCAACTGATCGAGGATCTGTTGTGCCACCACATCGCGGCGATCGCGCCACAGTTGATCCGCCGGTTCTGAGGTTAACCGCATCCCCCGACGGTCGGGGTGTGCTCGGCCATAGCGATCCTCCACCAACGCCTCGAAAAAATCATAATCAATGGCCAACTCCCGCCGCTGACGGCGTAGCTCCAGCTTGCGATCGCGCTCCGCAGCGGGCAAATCCGCCGAGGGTTCCGGTTCGCCATCATCAGTGGGGGGGAAATTGAGGGACGGCGATTCCATCGGCAGGGGAGCCACCTCCGGAGAAAGGTCTAACTCCGGCTCCACCACCCTCGGTGATGCCGTCCTCACCTGATAGTCCAACCAAATTTGGCCAACAAACCAGCCCCCCACCCCAGCCGCAGCGGCAAAGGCGATCGCCATCACCCCCCGCCCAAGCCAAACACCCAAGCTCCCCAGCCCCCTACCCTCCCTTGCCACCCCAGGGGGAGC
>RECT01000342.1 GCA_007693875.1 Spirulina sp. DLM2.Bin59 | reverse complement strand
GCGGAACCGCTGCAATGCCCAGGGTTAAATGAGGGTAATGTGTTAATCAACTGGTAAACAAGCTGTAACCCCAATCATTAATGGCAACCCTAACCCCCATTGACCAATATCGCCAAACCTTACAAAACATCCTCCAAACCTACTGCAACACCCTAAACCCATGGACGACCAAACCATCATCACCATCGAATTTGACTTCATGGCCCACCGCCAACAGTGCAACATCCAAACCTACCAAGCCCTTCACGGTAAACCCTACAGCGATCAACTCAACTATTATCGTGAGCAAATTGCCCAGAGCCGACTCGCTCAACTTTGGCAAACCCTCAACAACAAACCCTAATCAATCCTCCGCCAACAAACCCGCCAACGGAATCCGCGCCGGTTGATCCACCGTAATCTCTCCCGGTTGCTCCACCACAATCTCTCCCGAATTTTGATAACTCCCCGGATTCCCCGGCAACAACCCCTTCGCCACCCGCTGCAACGCCGCGATCGCTGCCACCTCATCCCCCGGTATCAACGTCACCACGGGCGGACAACCCTGCGCCGCTTGAGTTCGCGCACAAATCACCCACTGATTCGGCGTTCTCTCATCCGGACGATACTCAAAGGAAATTAGCCCCGATGTCTTGTAAATATTCATCCGATCCGCAATCTCCAGACAACGGACATCAGTATTCCAACCATCCCCCATCTCATGCACCATGTACAGCCACTCCTTCGGCTGCTTGTCAGGATGCTTCTGATACAACACCGTCCAAACCTGCCGAGCCATCGCCGGATCAGGATCAGGCCGCAACGCACAAATAAACTGACTCTGAGGCGTAACCTGTAACGGCACTCGCCCCGAATACACCGTCCAACCCAACGTAATCACCCCCAACACCAAGCCACCAATCCCAATCCAAGCCGCATTATTTTCGTGAGTTGCCATGATTTTTAGGAAAATATTGATAGTTGAGCACTACAACCTCAACCCATTTTATTCCATAGCCTAGACGAGCAAGAAGGATTAGGGATAACCGAATTGTGCCTTCCTACTTGACATCTTGGGGATCAATCCCCAACGCCGCTAATTTTGCCTGCAAAGCCGCTAAATCCGCCTCCGCCTGCTCTGCCCTCGCCCGCTCCTGCGCTAAAGCTGCCTCAGCATCCACCGCCCGACGATGTAATTCGATAGAAGTCAAAAACCGCTGGCCATCAGGGTAATAGAGCGTTAAACCCGTTTCATCCCAACCAAAACGAATCTTGAGCCGGGGACTCACCCAATCCGTCATGACCGCAATCGGTTCTAACATTTCGTTAGCCAGGGCTGTGGGGCTAAACCCAAGGCTGAAGGTGGCAGCGATCGCCCCCACCATGACCCCACGACTTTTCCTCACCGTTAATTAGAGAGAAAAAGCCCTGAAGCCAACTGCGTCATCTGGGAAAAGACGAATTTTCCAGCCTCATGGCTGAATTTGGGGGGCAATGAGGTGATAGCCGTCAGCACTGGCGAGAATTTTCAGGGATTCCCCCCAAGCTTCGCGGGTGGGTTCATTGATGAGGATGAAGTGATTTTGCTGTTGGGTTTGGAGGGTGGCAAAATCGGCAGGAATGAAGGGGCGATCGCCATAGAAATCTAAACTGGGTCGGCTATGGGGATAATCCAAATACACAGGCACATTGGGGGGGAGATTTTCCCGCACCATTGCCCCGATGGCCCGCACCGGGAAACTCTCATTCACCTCCCACACCCAAGCCGGGGAGAGGAAGAAACTGGTTAACCCCAGGTATAGGCCGATGGTGAGGGTGATTAAAAAATTACGCTCTCGGTTGGGGCGACTTAAGGCGCGGGTACAGAGGGCGAAGGTGACGCAGGCGATCGCCGCCCCTCCGATTAACGGCAGTTGTGGATCACTCCACAACAGGTAAGCCCCCCCTCCTAGGCTGGCTAGGGTTAAAAAGCCAAAAAAGTAGCGCAATTGTGGCGAAATCTGCGTTAAGCCATAGCCGCCAATCAACAGGGCCAAAAAGGGATAAATCGGGAAGAGATACCAGGGCAATTTTGTCCCCATGACGCTTACCAAAGTCAGGAAAAAACCAAAACCCCACAGGGGCAATAGGCCTCCCCTGCGCCATTGTTGTGCCGCTTGGGCTAGGGCCGTGGGCAAAAAGATCAGCCAAGGCCAGGCATATTTAAGCAGTTCCAAAAGGTAATACCAAATCGGCCCAGCATTGCCTTCCACGGTGGTACTAAGGCGATCAAAACTGTGAAAGCCAAAATGGTTGGCCATGAATTCCCAACCATAGGTTTGCCATTGCGCTCCATACCAAGCGGCGACGATCGCCCCCCCGATGACCAGACCGACCCAACTGTAGGGATTTTTCAACACCTGCCATTGCCGTTGGAGGAGAACATAACCAAGGGCGATCGCCCCCAAAGCTAGGACTAAAACTCCCTTGGTTAAAGCGATGGCCGCTAAGGCGATCCCCATCCCGAGGGCCAGGGGGGGCCGCTGTTTGGATTTCAACAGGCAGAGCAGGAAGAGGATTAAAAAGGTGTTGATCAGGCCATCGAGCATGGCTAGACGACCATGGCGCACCACGGGCAGGAGGGTGAGGTAAACCCCAGCGGCGGCGATTGCCCCCCGTTCTTGGGAAAACAGTTCCCGACCGAGGAGATAGAGGAGGGGCACACCGAGGGCGGTGATGATGGCGAGGGGGGCGCGGCAGGCAAATTCGAGGGCGGGGGATTGTAAGGCTGCCGCGCCGAACCCACTGAGAACCTGATACCCGATGGCGATGAACCCGATGGCAAAGGGAGGCTTGGCCCAAAAGGGTTGCCCAAAAACGGTGAGATGAACCCAATCCTGCGATCGCACCATCTCCCGCGCCACCCCAGCATAGATCCCCTCATCCCAATCCCGCAGGGGTGCATTACCCAAGCCCACCAACCAGAGAAACAGGGCAGCGAGGGTTAATCCTCCCAACCAACGCCATTCGGTTTTGCTCAAGCTCACCCCCAGTTTTTCGCCAAAATTCAGCATAGCCTGAGGAGTAGCATTCCCCAACCTTCCCCATTCTCGGACAGCAACCCTTTAAAATAAGGGGCATTGTCCCTCACCCCTTCTGCTGTCATGACCGCCGCTGTTGTCATTGAACATCTGCAAAAACGCTACGGGGAAACCCCAGCCGTCCAAGATATCTCCTTCTCCGTTGAACGGGGGGAAATTTTCGGGCTATTGGGCCCCAATGGGGCCGGCAAAACGACCACAATTCGCTGCCTTTGTACCCTGGCCAAACCCGATAGCGGCCGTGTGGAGGTCTGCGGCATTTCCGCCATCAAGCAACCGAAGCAGGTGCGACGCAGACTTGGCTATGTGGCCCAGGAGGTGGCCCTCGATAAAGTCCTCACCGGGCGGGAACTCCTGAGGCTCCAGGCGGCACTGTATCACATCCCTCGGGCGATCGCCCAAGACCGCATTCAACAACTCCTCACCGCCCTCAACCTCACCGACTACGCCGACCAAAAAACCGGAACCTATTCCGGGGGCATCCGCCGCCGCATCGATCTGGCCGCTGGTTTACTCCACCAGCCGGATCTTTTGGTGCTGGATGAGCCGACGGTGGGCCTTGATATTGAAAGCCGGTTTGTGGTGTGGGAATTTTTGCGCCAGTTGAAGGCAGCAGGTACAACAGTTCTGCTCACCAGTCATTATTTAGAAGAGGTGGATGCACTGGCCGATCGCCTTGCGATTATTGACGGCGGCCGGGTGATCGCGGAGGGAACACCGAGCCAGTTAAAGGATCAAGTGGGGGGCGATCGCATTACCCTGCGGCTGCGGGAGTTTACCCCAGAGGAGGAAGCCCAAAAAGCCCAGCACAGTCTTAATGCCCTCCCTTTTGTAGAAACAGTGATTGTCAATCCGGATCAAGGCAATTCCCTCAATCTTGTCGTGCAACGGGGCAGTAATGCCCTCCCCCAAATCCAAGAAACGTTAACGGCTATCGGTCTGCCGATTTTTAGTCTGGCCCAATCCCGTCCCAGTCTGGATGATGTTTATCTCGCTGCCACGGGGCGCACGCTCATGGATGCGGAATTAGCAGCCGCCAGCACGCGGGATCTTAAGAAAGAACAAAAACAAGCAATGAAAACGGCTTAGATCGGGGAAGATTACCTTAATTCTTCCCAAGGGGGACTTGCCGCGATCCCCCTCAATCCCCCTTAGATTCTTCTTTAAAATCTCAATTATGAGCCAATCCATTAGTCCCACTGCCCTGGCCCCCAAAACTGCTCCAGCTCCAGAATTGGGGGCATTGGCGGAGTTTACCCAGGAAACCCTTGCCCTCACCCAACGGCTGTTTATTCAACTGCAACGGCGGCCCTCCACATTGGTGGCGGGGGTGATTCAACCGATGATGTGGTTAATTCTCTTTGGGGCCCTGTTTACCAATGCCCCCCAAAGCTTGTTTGGCCCTGATGTTCACTATGGCCAGTTTCTCGCTCCGGGGGTGATTGTGTTTACCGCCTTTTCCGGGGCATTGAATGCGGGATTGCCGGTGATGTTTGACCGGGAATTTGGGTTTTTAAATCGCCTCCTCGTCGCCCCCCTGGCTTCCCGCTATTCCATTGTGGCGGCTTCGACAATCTACATTATTAGCCTCGCTTTTATTCAAACGGTGGTGATCATTGGGGCCAGTGCGGCCCTGGGGGCGGGGTTGCCCAGTTTGATCGGGTTGGGGGCGATCGCCCTCATTGTCCTGCTCATCGTTTTAGGGGTGACAGCCCTCAGCCTCGGCCTCGCCTTTGCCCTACCGGGACATATTGAACTGATTGCCGTGATCTTTGTGACGAATTTGCCCCTGCTATTTGCCAGCACGGCCCTCGCCCCCCTCTCCTTCATGGCCCCCTGGCTGCAATGGTTGGCGGCGTTGAATCCCCTCACCTATGCGATCGAGCCGATCCGCTACATCTATTTCAATGCCCAATGGTCTCTCACCAGTCCCGTCATGGCGGCCCCCTGGGGCGATCTCAATTTTGGCGTGATGTTGGCGGTGTTGCTGGCCTTCGATGGCGTGGCCTTGTTGCTGATTCAGCCCCTGCTCCGCCGCCGATTCGGTTAACCCACACCTAGGGGCGTTGGCGTAAGCCTGCTGGAGGCACAAAAATCTTGCGCCCCCCCCGCGAAATTTAGGGAGATCCCTGGTTCGCGGTATCATCCAAGGGCTTAAACCTGCAAATTGAAAACATTGGCTTATGTATGACGTTTATGGCATCGGCAACGCCTTGGTGCATATGGAATATGAGGTGACACCGGAGCAACTGGTGGCCTTGAAGATTGAGAAGGGCGTGATGACCCTGGTGGATGAACTACGCCAAAATGAGATCATGGTTCATCTCCAGGGCGTGGAATGTAAAAAGGCCAGCGGTGGCTCCGCCGCCAATACCCTCGTCACCCTCAGCCAATTGGGGGGAACGGGCTACTACGCCTGTAAGGTGGCCAGCGATCCCACGGGTGGCTTTTTCCTCTCCGATTTGCTGGAATGCGGCCTGGATACCAACCTCCAACATCAACCCCGCACCGCAGGCATAACGGGGAAATGCCTAGTATTTGTCACCCCCGATGCCGATCGCACCATGAACACCTTTTTAGGGATCAGTGCCGATATTTCCCCCGCCGAAATTGATAGCACCGCCCTGGCCCAAGCCCAATATCTCTACACCGAGGGCTATCTCGTCACCTCCCCCACGGGGAAAGATGCGGCAATTACGGGGTTAAATTTTGCCCGCGATGCCGGGGTGAAAACCAGTTTTTCCCTTTCTGACCCCAATATGGCCAAGTTTTTCCGGGATGGCCTGCTGGAAATTATTGGGCCGGGGGTGGATTTGCTCTTTGCCAATGAAGCAGAAGCGATGACCTTGGCGGGGGCAGCAGACCGGGAGGGGGCGATCGCCCATCTCAAAACCCTGGCCCGCACCTTTGCCCTCACCCTGGGGCCCGCCGGTTCCCTCGTTTTTGATGGGGAACAATTGCACACCATTGAGCCGATGCCCGTGACGGCGATCGACACCGTGGGGGCTGGCGATACCTA
>RECT01000341.1 GCA_007693875.1 Spirulina sp. DLM2.Bin59 | reverse complement strand
CACAACGGTGCTACCTTAACCACCATGGTATGCTTCTCAACCCAACCCCTCTAAAGAGGAGAAAAGATTAGTTAAGATGGTGCATCAGCTATTAAGCTACTCGTTTAAATCATGGGTTAATCAATCTGACGCACCCTACGCATTGTAGGGTGCGTCAGACAGGATCAATCATAATATTGACGATTGGTTTATATCTGACGCACCGACACACTAAAAGGGCGAAAAATTTTTCGCCCCTATGCAGATTCGGTATTTGACCTCACCCATCACCCCCTCACACCCGGGGGCGGGCACTGTGGCCCTTGATTTCGTGGAGAGAAGGCAATTCCTGCCATTCAAGACGGTAAAGATTGAGAGGTTCAGCCTTGCCCTTAACCTTCGTTGGAGGAAGAGCAGTCAGAGGATAATCCCCATAATTGAGCCGCTTCACCGTACTCTCCGCCAGAAGAATTTCCCCCGCCTTCGCCGCATCACAAATCCGACTCGTAACATTCGTTGTATCACCGATCGCCGCATATTGAATCAGACGACGAGAGCCAATATTCCCCGCCGCCACCGGGCCACTATTCAAGCCAATATGGATCGCAATCGGTTGGCGGCCCTGATCTTGCCAATCCTTATTGAGGCGGAGCACCGCGTGCTGCATCTCGATCGCCACCTGCACAGCCCGATCCGTATCATCAGGGCGGGAATAGGGTGCGCCCCAAATCGCTAACAACGCATCACCAATATACTTCTCCAACGTCCCCTCATAGGCAAACACAATATCCTCCACCATCACATTAAAATAATCATTCAACATCTCAATCACTGCCCTCGGCTCCATCGTTGAAGACATCCGGGTAAAATCAGTAATATCCGCAAATAAAGCGGTGATTTCCGTATCAATAATCCCCAAATCCCCCCCTTCCCGCAACTTACGGCTAATCGTCGAAGGAAAAAACCGCTCCAACTTATCCCGCCATACCGCCTCCTCCTGCATCTTATTCATCAACCGACTACTTTGAATGGCGATCGCCGCCTGATTCGCCAAAGCCGTTAAAAACTCTAAATCCTCCTCAGAATAGGCATTAGAACAAGATAAATTATCCACATAAAGCACCCCAATCACCTGATCACGGGGTTGCAACGGCGCACACATCGAAGCCCGGATCGCCTGAACTAAAATCGATTGGGAACCTTCAAACCGCCGATCCATTGCCGCATCATCCGTAAGCACCGCATCCCCATGACGGCGCACATAGTTCGTAATTTTCGTACTGTAAAACTGATATTTCACCGACAAACCCGAGCGCGATCGCACCGCCTTTTGCTCCAACTTCCCCGTCCGTTCATCCACCAACAAAAGCGCCGCCCGATCCACATTCATAATCGTTAACAGCAACTCTAAAATCTTATCCAACAGTTGATCCGGATCCTCCGGCGAAGCCAACTCCTTCCCCACCTCTAACAAGATTTTTAATTTATTCACCGCCCGCTGATGCTGATCCTGCTCCTTGAGACGGAGCGCCGAACCAGTTTTTTGATTTTTATCAATGAAATCCTCAATCAATACCTGACTTTGACGGGGAGAATAATGGCTGACAATGGGGAGTTGTTCCCCGCCGGAATCATCATCACCATCCAAATCCTCTTGGGTATCGAGGATTTTAAACTGCACCATCCCACAGGCGATCGCATCCCCTGGAGCCACCCGTCGCTGCTTAATCTTCACCTGATTGACATAAGTACCATTCAAGCTTTTTAAATCCCGCAACAGAAAGCGATCGCCCTCCACGAATAGATCCGCATGGCGACGGGAAAGGCTGTTATCTTTCACCACAATCTGATTCATGGGGGCACGGCCAATGGTATTCCGTCCCGGATTAAGGGGATAGCTCCGTTCATTGTCTCCATCGGGGTTGCACACCAACAGGTAGGCCATAATCGGGATTAAGGCATTTGCTCCAAATAGGCATCTGGGCCGAGGTTGCTCAACTGTGCCTGTTTCGCCAGAACTTGATCCTGCAAGGATTGGCGATAGGCTTGGACTTGGGCGAGGAGATCGGGATCATGGGCAGCCAAAATTTGCACAGCTAACAGCCCGGCATTTTGGGCATTGCCAATGGCGACAGTAGCCACGGGAATCCCCCTCGGCATTTGGACAATGGAATAGAGAGAATCCAACCCCCCTAACTGTTTCGTTACCACCGGCACACCAATCACCGGCAGAGGCGTGAGGGCCGCCACCATCCCCGGTAAATGGGCAGCGCCACCGGCTCCGGCGATGATCACTTTTAAGCCACGGGTGTGGGCAGTCTGGCCATAGTCTACCATTTGGGCGGGGGTGCGATGGGCAGAAACGATCGCCACCTCATAGGGAACAGCGAAGTCCTGACAAACGGCGATCGCCGCCACCATCGTCGGCAAATCAGAATCACTCCCCATAATAATTCCCACCGCTGGCGGTTGTTGGGTCATTGGCTTTCCTCCAGAATCTTAATCATGATGATTATCTCCCACTGGGTCGAGGTCAGTGCTCCTGAATAGGGAAAAACGCTGCTTGTGCTACAAATATTTGTCCCCAATTGTGGTAGCTATAATAGGCTCTGCCCAGTTTCGGGGCGGCGTGTTTTTTATTTCCCTAAGGATAAACCCATGGCCAATCCTCAGCGCTTTTATCTTTCCCGTCGTCAAATCCTCCGGGGTCTCCTTGCTACCACCGCCTTCGGTTTGACGGCCAAATTTGGCACCGGCTGCACCCCGGAAGCTGGGGGAGGCGGCGACGATGATCTGCTCGTGGGGTTTATTTATGTGGGGCCTAAGGATGACTTTGGCTACAACCAAGCCCATGCCGAGGGAGCGGCGGCGATCGCCCAACTCCCTGGCGTTCGCATTGTGGAGCAGGAAAATGTCCCCGAAACCACCGAGGTGGAAGAAGCAATGCGCAGCATGATCGAAATTGACGGCGCAACGGTGATTTTCCCCACCTCCTTCGGCTATTTTGATCCCCACATCCTCAAAATGGCCGAGGAATTCCCCGAGGTGCAGTTTTTCCATGCGGGGGGCCTCTATACCGAAGGGATGCCCGACAATATCGGTAGTTATTTCGGCTACATCGATGAAGCCCAGTATGTGGCGGGGATTGTCGCTGGCTTAACCACCGCAACCAATCGCCTCGGTTTTGTCGCCGCCAAACCCATCCCCCAAGTCTTGCGGAATATCAACGGCTTTACCCTTGGGGCCAAAAGTGTCAACCCCGAGATCCGCACCCAGGTGATTTTTACCGGCGATTGGGCTGAACCTGTCAGGGAAGCGGAAGCGGTGAATAGTATGGTGGATCAGGGCGTGGATGTGATCACCTGCCATGTGGACAGCCCCAAGATCGTCATTGAAACCGCTGAACGGCGGGGTATTTTCACCTCCGGCTACCACGCCGATCAATCCGCCCTGGCTCCCAATGGCTATCTCACCGGGGCAGAATGGGATTGGACTTCGATTTATACCCAGTATGCCAACTGGATTTTAGAGGGCAAAACCCTGATGGATGGCGGCATTCCCCACGTTGTTCGCGGCGGGTTAGAGTCGGGATTTTGGAAGTTGTCGGATTTTGGCCCGGCGGTGAGTGATGGGGCGCGAACCCAAGCGGAGGCCGTCAAGGCAGAATTTGCCGATGCCTCACGGGTGATCTATGTGGGAGAAATTAAGGATAATACCGGCCAGGTGCGGGTTCCAGCGGGGACTGAAGTGGAGCAGACGGCGGTGGAATTGGAAACGATGGATTGGCTCGTGGAGGGGGTAGACGGCCGCGTTTAGACGGCGGGGTAGGGATATCCGCCCCCCAGGGGGGCGGGAATCCTTGCGTAGTCAGGGACGGGAACAAGCCACAATGCAGAGTTAGCACCGTTCACGATAGATACAGACACTATGGCAACCGTACTTGAGCAAGGCAACATTACGATCCATACCGAGAATATTTTCCCGATTATCAAAAAATCTCTCTACACGGATCATGAGATTTTTCTACGGGAACTGATTTCCAATAGCGTTGATGCGATCGCCAAGCTAAAAATGGTGTCCTACGCCGGAGAAATTGATGGGGAATTGCCCGCACCCCAAATTGAGATCACGGTGGATCAGGAAAACAAGACGCTTTCTGTGTCGGATAACGGCATTGGCATGACGGCGGAGGAGATCAAGAAATACATCAACCAGGTGGCGTTTTCCAGCGCTGAAGAGTTTGTCCAAAAATACCAAAAAGATCCAGAACAGCAGATCATCGGCCATTTTGGTCTAGGGTTCTATTCCAGCTTTATGGTGGCGAAACAGGTGGAGATTGAAACCCTCTCCCATCGTTCCGGCTCCACGGCGATCCATTGGTCTTGTGATGGTTCCCCCGCCTTTGAACTCACCGAAGGCAGTCGCACCACCCCCGGCACGACGGTGACGTTGACGTTGATGGATGAGGAAACGGAATATGTAGAAGAGGCGCGGATCAAGCAGTTGGTGAAAACCTACTGTGATTTTATGCCGGTGCCGATCATGATGGGGGAAGAACGCCTCAACCAAGAGCGGGCCTTGTGGAAGGAATCCCCCCAAAACCTCAGCGATGAGGATTATTTAGAGTTTTACCGCTACCTCCACCCCTTCCAAGAGGAGCCGCTGCTGTGGGTGCATCTCAAAACCGATTACCCCTTTGTCCTCGATGGCATTCTCTATTTCCCGGCCATTAAGCCGGATATGGATATTAACAAGGGCCAGATGAAACTGTTTTGTAATCAGGTCTTTGTTAGCGATAGTTGCGATGAAATTATCCCCGACTTTTTGCGGCCCCTGCGCGGTGTCCTCGATAGCACCGATATTCCCCTCAATGTCTCCCGCAGTGCCTTGACGAGCGATCGCACTGTGCGCCGCATTGCCGATTATATTTCTAAAAAAATCGGCGATCGCCTCAAACAAATCTACCAAGAAGACCGGGCGAAGTTCATCAAATGCTGGGAGGATGTGGGGACGTTCATTAAATTTGGCTCCCTCAAGGATGACAAATTTAAAGACCAGATGAAGGATCTAATCATCTACAAAACCACCCATCAAGCCGATGCGCCCCAGGTGGAAGTCCAAACCGAAGGCGAGGATGCTTGGCAGGATGCAGCGGTGGGCAGTGATGGTTATACGACCCTCGCGGATTATCTCGAACGCAACAAAGAAAAGCACGAAAACCGTATCTTTTACTGCACCGATCCAGGCTCTCAAGCCCCCTATGTGGAGTTGTATAAGAGTCAAAACATGGAAGTCCTCTATATGGATTCCTTCATTGACACCAACTACTTTATCCCCTTCCTGGAGCGGGAATACAACGATGTGAAGTTTTCCCGTGTGGATTCGGAGTTGGATCAAACACTGCTTAACAAAGAAGAGTCAGAAATTGTTGATCCAAAAACGAATAAGACCCGCAGCGAGTTGGTGCAGGAGTTGTTTAAAAATGCCCTCAATGATGACAAAATCACGATCCGGGCGGAATCGATTAAATCCGACAATCCCCAAGGCACACCGCCAGCAATGGTGATCCTGCCGGAGGAGTTGCGCCGCATTCAGGAAATGACGGCTCTCATGCAACAAAAGGGTATGGAATTCCCCAATATGCATACATTGGTGGTGAATACCGCTCACCCCATGGTGCAAAATTTGGTGAACATTGCCCAAGGGGGGATCATTGAAGGCTCTGGGGAGTCGCCGACAACGGTGTTAGTCAATCAACTCTGTCAGCATATCTATGATCTGGCGTTGATTTCCCAAAAGCCCTTTGATGCGGACAATATGAAGGCCTTTGTGGAGCGGTCTAACCAACTGTTAACGAAGGTGACGGAAAAGCTCTAGATTGGTCGCTCTGATCAACGGCAGGAAATCGCGGGCCTTGGTTGGCCCGCGTTTCAATAATTGACGCTTCCCCCCCTCTCCTGGGGGGCTAATTGTTTGAGGATGGCGATCGATTCCCCCTTAACCCAGTTGGGTTAAAATTTGGGACAGCAATGGCCCCGGCACATGGGTGAGGCCCCTGTTTTGGGCGGCAATTCCTCCCAATTCGTAACAGGTGCGGATTG
>RECT01000340.1 GCA_007693875.1 Spirulina sp. DLM2.Bin59 | reverse complement strand
TGAGGAGGCGATCCACATCGGAAGGGGTGACTTCCAGCCAAGCATCAACGCGATCGCTCTCCTTCGGGTTTCTGGATTTTAGCCAATTTTGCCAAGGCGAAAAATTCGCGGCGGGCGGCCTTCTCCCCATCACCGGAGCTTTTGTGGACAAAGAGAAAGTCTGTCTTGATTTTCCTGAAGACGGATCAGTTTGGCCTTTTCAGTTTCCACCATCCGGAGGGGAGTTTTTTCCGCGCGCGCGATCGCACTCTCTGGAGTAGTCTCTGTTTGTACTCTCTGTATATATAGACCGTTTGCAGGATTCTGCGTTTCAGTTTGCAGAATCCTGCAAACTGGCCCGTAGGATTCTGCAAACTGGAATGTTAGATCCTGCAACCTGATCCGGGGGGGAGTTTTCCCTGGCGCGTGCGTGCGATCGCTCTCTCAGTATTTGGTTCTTTTAGTATTTGGTTCTTTTATTACTTAGTATGGCCCCCGGTTTTCCAGGATCTGGGTTTTCTCCCTTTTCGTCAGCCGAAACCCCCGAAACCTCGTTAGGCAATACTAGAAAATCCAGAATATGAAAAACCTGGGATCTGGATTCTCACCCCCACCATTCCCCCTCACAACAGCCGACCGAGCCACCGCATTGCCTCGCGATGATTTGGGGTACAATAGAAGTACCCCCGCGACAGTGGAATGTCCGGGGGAGTGATTACCTACCGAGTTAAGGAATAGGCAATATGAATAATCTAACAGACAGGCGGTGCATCCGCTCTGGGTTGCGGTTCACCCCCGAAGGTAACGAGCGAGTCCACCCCCAAGTTAAAATCTGGCAAACTGCCAGGTCACTCGCAGAATACCGCGATCAAGTTAAGAAGATTCTTTCCCAAGGCAAAGCAGAAGGGTGGGATGACCTAGACCAATTCCAGACCCCCATCCTTGACTTACTGAGGAATCGGAGCCGCCCCACACTCTCCCCCTGGGAAGAGGTAAAAAGCCTACTGGATTCCGTGAATGAGAAGGACATCGAGATCCCCCGATACGCTGGCCCTCACATCATCTACAAGCACCGCATCGGCGTTGCATTCAATGTCTGGTCTGACAAATACCTTTGCATCGCAGAACTGCAAGGGGTTCTCTCGGTCTGGAGGATCACCGAATGGGTAGCCCCCACAGGGTCAGAGGGGATTTGTCACTCCTACGTCAACATGAGCGGCAATCGCTACGGGGTGCAATATCATGGTCACGACCGAGCAGCACGGATTTTGGAGTTGTTGCCACAATGCCCCCCTGAACCGGTTGGCCCTCCGGTGTGCTGGACAAAGCCCGAAGGTGCGGTGCTTGTGCCAAAATTCCCTAACGCTGTTTTTGCCAACAGGGAAGAGTCAGAGCGGTATGGCTATCGGTGGGATGATCAAGAGCGGCAGTGGCATTTAGCGCATTCTCCCCACTGGGATTAACGATGATGACCAAGACCGAAAGACTTCAAGCCCTGATAGATGATGCCCACGACGAGGATGACGAGGAACTTCGTCACTGGTGGGTACAGTATATCCGGCGCACTGGATTTCAGCGAGATGGGTTCTACGCTGACAAGGTGGGATGGTATCTCTTCCCCAATGAAGCCTATCACCCAGGCGAGCATCTTTATATAGGGCAATGGTATTGGGAGGCAAAAGTTTCGCTGGTGAACTGGATTAAGTTACTGTATCCTTAGCCCCCTAAATTCCTGAAGGCAATCACGGTGGTTTTACTTGCGCATGGTTAGGATAAGGGAAACTACATCTAAGTTTGCCATGGCACACCCCAAGAAAAACACCCAAAGCATTCAGATCCGCTTGACCACCGAACAAGCCGACATACTACGCAAAACCGCGCTACTGTTAGGCTGTACCTACGCGGGGGAACCCTCGATCAGTCTGCTCAATCAAAGGATGGCAGATTTTTTGTTGTATGGGGTTGACAGTCCAAAGCAATAGGGGTTTAATGGGAATTGTTAAGGGGAACGCCCCGTTACCGCAAGGAAATTGACCATGACCTACACCACCCGCCCCGAAGCACTGCAACGCCCATCCAGCAAAGTTGTTGCCAATCCCACTACCCAGGTTGTTTGTGTTCACGAATGGGGTGGGCAACCTCGCCAGACTATCCCTTGCCACCGTTGCCCAGAACTGGTCGGGCTTGTTGTTGAAAACGCCAACGATTGGCGAAGCGATCAAAATGGTGACGGGCGGTGTTACCCGTCCCAGTACCGCATCGTGCGGGACATCACACCGGGGGCAACAATTTTTGCCCCATGGATCTTGATCGATGAAACGGGCTGGGACGGACACCAGGAATGCGACGACAAGGTTATTTCTCGCCACCCGACGTATGAAGCGGCCGACGCTGCCCGTGCTAAATGTTTCGCCTAACCCCATCCACACCCACCACGCCCCATCACGGGGCGTTTTTTTATGCCTAACTCTAAAACACCCCCCTCGGCATAACGTGGCGAGAGCCGCTGTCAGGGGCGCGGTAGGGCTGCATCGGGAGAAGGTCATGCACCAGATACCGGAAGCAATCCCCAAGGTGCGATCGCAACGGATCCCGCCGCTTATCGATGCCCCCCGCCCGGTCATAGGTCAAGTTTTCCAGGTCAGCCACCAACTCCCCACAACTGGGATCGACCGCGATCCGGTTCCCCCTCATGGCCGCATTGCAACTGTTGAGGGTGTCAGCGATCGCCGGGTTGCTGGCCCCAAAATGCTGCACGGGGGAGAACCCCGCCCCCTGAAACGCCGATAGGACAATATCCCAATTCGACCGCGTAGAGTTTGCCGTTTTTTGCCGTCCTGATGCATCCCCATGGATGGCCACGGGGAAACGGGTTCCCACCGATTTAAGCCACGCCACAGCCTCACCCGCGCTCTCAAAGGTGTTGCTATTGCGGATATACCATTCCTTGATGATCCACAGTTCCCCCTCGATAATCTGCCCCACCAGAGCCACCGCCGGATCATGGTTGAAGTCAAAGGAAAAATGCAGGGGATGGTCGGGATGGGGTTGGCAGGGGATACAGTGGCGATCGCGGTTGAAGTATTGGAAGATCGCCCCCGTCACCTGCGATAGGCATTGCCCCTCCCAGATATGGGCATAGAGTTCCGGCGTGGCCTGTCGCTCATAGTCCAGCCGCTCCTGGTTGAGGACGTCGGGAAAAAAGGGGTTATCTCGCCAATTGCATTCGGTGATCCGAGTGCCGGACGGGGGTGAGTGCACGAATTGCTGTACCGGGGAATCATGCCGGGAAGGGTTCCAGGTGATCCAAATTTCGGAGCCGAGATCTCGGATGGTGGGCCTCAGCACATCCCATGATTCTGCCTTCACCGCTTCCGCCTCCTCTACCCAACAGATGGCAATCCCGCTCATGGATTTGATTTCGGTGTAGTTGTGGCGCAATCCCTTGAAAATGTATTCCGTGCCGTTCCTCCCACGGATGAAAGTTTCGCCGATGGTGTAGTGCGATCGCAGCCAGGGGATGGAGTCGATAGCCCTGGAGACTTCCTTGAGGACGGATTCCTTGATGGAGTTCTGGATCTCCCGGCCACAAAGGATGCGGATCGGCTCATAGTAGCCACGGGCGGCGCTCATCATGGCGAAGGTGCGGCTCTTGCCACTACCCCGCCCCCCATGGGCGCAACGGTAGCGAGCATCCCCCTGGAAGATGGGGCGCAACTTTTCCACCATGGCCATTTGGGTTAAGGCATCGGCATAGGTGGGAGGGGCGATCGCTGGCTGATTGGGGTCGTCAAAGTATCGGGATGATGTCTGGGTGGGGAGGGCGATCGCCTCCATGATCACATCGGTGAAGAATGGGGAGGGCTTAGGCATGGGGTGATATTATTGAGCTGTGTTTTTCCACAGTTGATAAACCCCCGTTGGTTGGACGGGGGTTTTGCTTTGGGGGATTATGCCTTGGCTTCGCGGCCAGCTTTCCAGCGTTTATTAATTTCCTGGTCTAGGGTGGGATACCGCTTGGATAACCAAGACGGTATCCCGAACAGGATAAATCCCACTTGGGTGCGTCGGGTGGAGTAATCCGTGCGGCCCCAGTGGAGGCCTACCCTGAGGGGCAAAAAGTCGTTATCCATGATCAGTGTACCGTCGGGTTGGAAGGATACCTTTATGCCCTGACGGGTAAGGGCAGCGGCAACAAATTGGGGATCTTCACTGAAGATGATGTCCAGAAATTCGGATTGGGTTGGTGGGGTGATGGTCATGGGGTGGGAGGGGGTGGGGGTGGCCTACCGGACGGGATAGGGGCGATCACTTAATCTTGTTTTTCTTCAATATGATCCAACATATCCCAGAAGAAACACCCAAGAATATAGCCAATTTCCGAGTCTGCTCGACCATGCCCTAGGGCGATCCAATCCGATCCGACTTGCCTGTACCAAATATCATCCATCCGCATGAATTGCCCTAGGCTACCGCTTGCATAAAAAACATTAGCCGGCCCTATCAAAGTGTCAATTTTGCCGCCGTGCTTCTTTTCGTGCTCTTTGATTTTTTGAATTTGTTCGTTGTTCATTGGTGGGGTTAGTGGGGGTGGCCTACCGGACGGGATAGGCGGGTGGGGTTACTTACCGGCCCAAGAATCAATGGCGCGGGTGATCAATTCCGTGGGGGTAGCACCGGGGGAACGATCTGCAAGCATGGCCAGCATCGTCTCAAAGGAAGTGATGATCCGCTGCTCACGGGGGTCATGTTGTCGCGGTTCCCCTCGAAGTTGGGGCGATTAAATAACGCCATATTGACCTCACGGGTTAACCCACTGAAAACGTGACTAGGCGCGGGGCGGCCCGTCAACTCCAATGAGCGATCGCGAATTATATCCGTCCATTCCTTGCGGGCCGTGACCCGCTCCATGCGCTGCTTCAGTGTGGCGTTGTATTCCGCTTCACTGACCTTGACCCCGGCGGCGGTATCAAAGCGCCGCTGAGGGGCTTCGTGCATGAATGCCCGTGCCAGCGCATCGGCTACGGGATTACCTTGCTTGGCCAGGGCATAGAGCAGATCAAGGAAAACGTCCAATGGCAGAGCGTTGATCCGTTGGTTCCCTTGGTCAGTGGCAACCTTGGATGAACGGAAACCCTCACCCAGTAAGCGTTTAAAGTCCCTTGATGCTGTATTTTTGGATGTACCAATCAGGGCCGCAATCTGGGAAACGGCGATCGCATATTCCCCACTGGGGAGCATCAACCCCTCAATGGTGGTGAATCCAAAGTCTACCGCCAGCGTGACGGCTTTACGAGTTTGTGCCATAATATCCTTAGTGACTGTACATGAAGCCCCGCCGCTCTCCAAAGTTTGGCGGGGCTTCTCCTATTATACCCCATCGCACAGTTCAGCCTTCCCCCCGGTGTAGTCCTCCCAACGCTGGATAATTACGTCAACATATCGAGGGGAAAGCTCCATCATTCGACAATCCCGCCCCGCATTTTCCGCTGCGATGAGGGTGGAACCGGAGCCGCCAAAGGGGTCTAGAACAATTTTGCCGGCGGCATACTTCAAGCACCATTCCAATAGCT
Organism: Spirulina sp. DLM2.Bin59; assembly: GCA_007693875.1. Classification (GTDB taxonomy): domain Bacteria; phylum Cyanobacteriota; class Cyanobacteriia; order Cyanobacteriales; family Spirulinaceae; genus Spirulina. Next base: position 534 of record RECT01000340.1, on the reverse strand, counting down.
CTACAGGCTTTTGCGTGGGGTGCTGTTTCGAGTATGAAGTCACCGACAATCTAAACATCTTGGCAGGGGTGTCGATGTTTGTCCATGCCTGCTCACACATCGCAAGGGTGAAGTCTTCAGGTTGTTTTTTATCCCAAACCAAAAACCCCTTGGCGGGGGGCAAATCAAAATAATTCCCACCCCAAATGATGGTCGGGACATTTTCTTGCAGCAAAAAAGATGGATCGGCGGGGGTGTTGTCCCATTCCTGTTTTTGGCGAACTGGATTAGCCGCGATCCCTATTCCATACGGGGGGTCGGTAACAATGCAATCCACCCGCTCCCCATCCATCAACCGTGCCACATCCCCCGCAACGGTACTATCCCCACACATCACCCGATGCCGCCCCAACCGCCAAACATCCCCCCGCTTGGCCACGGGTTCAACCTCATCCTCAATTTCCGGTACTGCATCCTCATCCCCAAACCCGTCCAGCTCATCCTCTCCCCCCTCACCAAAACCACCCTCACCCGGATCAAAAATTCCCCCCAACT
>RECT01000339.1 GCA_007693875.1 Spirulina sp. DLM2.Bin59 | reverse complement strand
ATCCCCGAACCGGCCCCGGAACCCGTCACGATTCGGATTCGCGCCGTCGGTGATATGGTTCCCGGCAATAACTACCCCCATAACCACCTCCACCCCAACCCCAGAGAACTCTTTGCCGCCGTCCAACCCTTTTTAGAAGGGGCAGATGTCTTGTTTGGCAACTTTGAAAGCACGATGACCCGCAGCAATGCCGCCGCCAAGGATGTGCGCCGCCCCAATGTTTTTGCCTTTCGCAACCCCCCCGAATATGCCCAACTCTTAAAACAAGTGGGGTTTGATGTTCTCAGTGTGGCCAACAACCACGCCTATGATTTTGGCCATCAGGGTTTTCTCGATACCGTCGCCAATATTGAAGCGGCAGGGATCACGGCGGTGGGGGTGAAGGATAAGATCGCCTATACCGAAGTCAAGGGCCTACGGATTGGCTGGGTGGGTTTTAGCACCAGCCCGAACCAAAACTCCATCCTCGCCCTCGGGAGTGCCGCCTCCCTCGTGCGCCAAGCCCAAGCCAATGCCGATATTGTCGTTGTCTCCTTCCATGGCGGGGCGGAAGGCACTGGAGCCGCCCACACCCGCAATCAAACAGAATACTTTTTTGGGGAAAATCGGGGCAATGTGGTGGCATTTTCCCGGCAAATGGTGGCGGCGGGGGCGGATTTAGTCCTGGGCCATGGCCCCCATATTCCCCGGGCCATGGAACTCTATCAGGGCCGGTTGATCGCCTATTCCCTGGGTAACTTTGTCGGCTATCGCACCCTCTCCACCCGAGGAGCCTTAGCCTATTCCCTTGTTTTAGAGGCCGAACTGGATGCTCAGGGCAATTTCCAGCGGGGGCAAATTTTCCCGGTATTGATCACCCCCCCAGGCATTCCCCAACGCTCCACCCGTAGCGAAAGTATTGCCCTGATCCGTCGCCTGACGGCCACGGATTTTCCCGAAACCCCCCTTGTGATTACCCTGGATGGCCGACTGCAACCGAGGGAATAGGTGTGGAGATTTTCACTTGCTGCTTTCCACAGGATTGACATCTAAACTCACGGTTTGCCGATCCGGTTTGCTGTGGCCACTGACGGAGAAAAAGGCTTCTTTTGCAGCGGCTTGCTCTGCTGCTTTTTTAGAAGGCCCCTTGCCTGCTCCTAACCGCTCCTCATTGAGCCATACTTCCGCATAAAACCGCTCTTGGCGGGGAGCCGGGGCGGGGGTTTCCTCCACCCGATATTGGGGCAGTTTCTTGTATTTGCCCTGGGTCCATTCTTGGAGCGCATCCTTATAGTTATAAAAGGCGGGATCGGCTCGCACATCTACCGATCGCTCCCGCAAAATCGGGTCAAACCAAAAACGGATCAGGCTCATATCCATGGTGCTGCGGTAAAACGCACCGAGGACGGCTTCAAACACATCAGCCAGGCGGATCTGTTGCCCCCCCCGCCCGGAGGCAAAACGGTTGCTACTGGTGAGCAGGTAGCGATCCAGGCCGTATTCTGCCCCTAGTTCCGCTAAAACGCGATCGCTCACCAACACCGATCGCACCGCTGCAAATTCCCCCACGGGGGCATCGGGGTAAGTTTCCAACAAAACATCCGACGCAATCAACCGCACCACCGCATCCCCGACAAACTCCAACTGTTCATAGTTAGCATGACGGTCAATACTGGGATGGGTAAGGGCCAGGTTCAGTAAGTGCAAGTCCACCGGGGCATTCGCCGCTAGCCCAAAGCGTTCCATTAAGGTGTGGAGTTGTTTTTCACGGCGGGGGTCGATCAGCGTCGGCATAGGGAAAGTCAGGGAGAAGGCTGACCTTCTATCCTACCAAAAACTTTTGGTAGGATCTCAGAAAACCCGTTTCCCTTTAAGATGGGGAAGCTGTCATCGTCATCCCCGGCATGGATATCCAAACCTTTTTAACGCAATGTGCGGGTAAGTGGTTCGCCCAACGCACCACCTATCAACTGATCGACAACCAATCAGAAAGTAGTAAGTCAGAATTAGTAATTGAAGGGCTAGCTCCGGATGCCGCGCCGGTGCAGGCGCTCTGTGCTGAGGGCAATGTTACCGAGGATCAGGTTTGGGCTGGCTTGGCGATTCATTGGGATAATCATGTGGATTGGGGACAAACCCCCGAAAAGGGCAGCACGACCTTAGCGTTGGCGGCAACCGAACCCCATGCACCCCAGGGTCAACTGTTGCGGGCGGGCTTGGGGGTTGGTCGTTATGTCTTAGCGGCGGATGAATCTTTGCTCTTGACGGTAGACCAAGGGGAGAGAACCTATGAGGAGCGGATCTGGTTTGCAAGCGAAAATTTGCGATTTCGGACGGTGACCATCACTGAGGGGAATGCCGTGGCTCAGACGGCGTTTTATTCTGAAATTCGACGGATGCAGGATTAAGATGGAGCGGTTAGTTGTAGCGACGGGGAATCCGGGGAAGATCCCTGAAATGGCGGTGTATTTTGAAGGGATGGCTTTGGAGTTAGCCCTGAAACCGCCGGAGTTGGAGATTGAAGAAACCGGCACAACGTTTATGGAAAATGCCGAACTGAAGGCGGCCCAAGTGGCGATCGCCCTCGGTGAATGGGCCATTGCTGATGATTCTGGGTTAGCGGTGGCGGCGTTGGGGGGCGCACCGGGAATCTATTCTGCCCGCTATGGGGGCAGTGATGGCGATGCCATTACCCGACTGTTGCGGGAATTGGGGGACAATCCCCACCGAGAAGCGGAGTTTATTTGTACCTTAGCGGTGGCGCGACCGGATGGAGCGATCGCCCTTCGAGCGGAAGGCCAATGTGCGGGGGAAATCCTCATGGCACCTCGGGGTACTGGCGGGTTTGGCTATGACCCGATTTTCTATGTTCCTGAAGTGGGGCTAACCTTTGCAGAGATGGCCCCGGCCCAAAAAGATGCCATCAGCCATCGTGGCCGGGCTTTTGCCCAATTGTTAGTAGATTGGCCACCGGCATAGAGGGCGAAAGATTTTTCGCCCCTACCAGAATTCTTCCACTTCCTACCAACCACGGGCTATGCCACGATAAAACACCTCCAACCCCCGTACACAATCGGGATCATCATATAAACTCCCACGTTTTGCCTTTAACTCTTGCTTTATTGCCTGCCGCCATTGGGAATCATGGCCCAAACGAATCGCAATTTCCACATATTCTTGGGGATTAGCGGCAATGGTTTCAGTCATACCAATCATTTTTAAAAAACTATCGGTATGGCGACCCCGCATAAATTCCCCCGCACAGGTGACAATGGGCAAATGACAGGCCAAAGCCTCTAAACTGGTATTTCCGCCTGACCAATCAAAGGTATCAAGATACACATCACAAATCTGATTCACCGCGAGATAGTCCTCTCGCGCCACGACCCGCCGAAAATCACAATAGGTTTCAATCGCCAGACCGCTATGGCTAAAGGCGCGAATTAAACGTTGACGAATCACCTCACCCCGCAGAAAAATAAAGCGGGCCTTGGGAACCTGACGGGCGATCGCCGGAAAAATCCAATCATAGTGGGGCAAATATTTAAACGGAGCCTGACAGCAGAGATAAAGTACAGCATTTTCCTCAAACCCATAGTCAGCGCGGGTTTTTGTGAGGGGAGGAATCGGGGGGTTCGGATAAGCTACACCAATGTTGGGCAGCTTCACCAGGGTTTCCGTGTAATGCTCTTGAGCATTTTCTCCCTCCATTAACTCACTGGAGAGAAAATAATCCATCGTCGGTAAACCTGTCGTCACAGGATGGCCCCAGGCCACACATTGCACCGGAGCCAATCGCATCGCTGCAAGCATCATTGTTGGTGCGTCCATGCCCACTTCTGGAAAAACTAAGATATCAAGTTCATCTTGCCGAATTTGTTGAGCAGCGTTGACCCAAGACCCGCTAAAGGAATGCCAGTGATCGCAACATTCTCGGCAAGTTTGGGCCATCTCATCATCGGCCGCGCCCAAATCATAGCCATAGAGTTCAAATTGGCTGCGATCATGCTGTTGCAGCCAACCCTTGAGCCAGAGTGTGCCGCTGTAGGCATAGAAATAGGCGGAAACATAGCCAACCCGAATTTTTGAGCGGTGCGATCGCGGCGGGATCTCCTTCACCCAGTCGGGAAAATTAGCCGCTACAATGCGATGAACTAATCTCCCATATTGCCCTTGCAAATCGCGGACATTAAAGGCTTGATAGGCGAGGTAAAAATTAGTGATTTGACTAATCCCCGCCAAGGCTATTTGACATTCTTCAGGCGTTTCCAAGTGTGTGATTGCAATCAGTGATCGTAACCCTTGACTATATTGCGATCGCGCCCGTAAAATTTCATCCACCCGATCATAAATCATCGGCACTAACAAATAATATAAAGCTGTGAAAACGTAGTCATTGGGACAAGCTTGGCGGGCTAGTTGAGCTTGATGACGGGCACTATCAATATAGCCTTCATGGAGATGATCAAAAATCAAATCAAAATAAAAGCGTGGATCGTGGGGATGAATTGTATTCCCCAACTCCAAGCTGCGAAGCCGTTTATGAGGTTGGCCCAATTTTTGATAACAATGACTGAGTTTCCAGTAAAATTCAGCATCCACAGGATATGTATTGACTAAGGTTTGCAATTGGTGAGCAGCGGCCTCCCATTGCTGCTGACTATAGTAGTAATTTCCTAAGATTATCCATAAAATTTCTTCCCCCCAATCTTGCAATTGAGAGAGATTTAAGATTGTAGTTGGGATAGGCAAAGGGAGGGAGCGATCGCTGGGTAAGCAAATATAAGCATAAATTTCTGTCCAGGAGATTTGCTGATAATCAGTCAAGGCTTCAAAATTAATTTTTTCATGAACCATCAGATCCTGCTCAAGGCACAACTCCATCACCACACTTGAAATGATCAGTTCAGTAATTGCCAATTCTTGAGGTTCACAAACACAGTAAAGGTGATAAAAATACTGATCAGGATAGCGTAGGACAATCATTAAAAATTGTAACAATTGTTGGCAAATGATATCCTCAGACTGTTGCCAATCGGGGTAGATCAATAAGGCAATTGAGGGGGTGACGGCTGGAGTTGAGGGAGAAAATGGAGGAAGATCATGGGGTAGGGTAATGGGCGGCTTTTGCTGTTGAATTTCGGATAAATATGCGAGGAAACGTTGAGCCGTAGGGATGGGTGCGTAATGGGCGATCGCCCAGTCCCGGCCGGCCGCAGCTATCTCGGGCCAGCAAGGTTTTAACGCTTGCAACCGTGCCATACTTGCGGTTAAGTTATCCAATTCTAAGCCGATGTAGTGTGTGCCATTAACAGGCATGACGGGCAAGTCTGCACCGTATTGTTCAAGGTCTAGATGAATGGTTAAACATCCCGCCGCTAAGGATTCCCAGAGCCGCCAACTATCCCACCAATGTAAAATCCACTGTCCTTCCTGAGTGGTTAAGCAGCCCCCAAACGCGGCGCTAGCCTGGGCGGTTTTGAGGCGTTGATAATAGGCGGGAATATGACGTTTTTCGGTGCGTTCCCAATCAAGGCGGTCGAGGGGATCAGTTGGCCCTGCATACAGTTGATCGAGGTCTTGCTCCTGTTGAAGCGTCCAAACTTGAGAGAGCATTGGCATTATTCGTTGAGCCGCAATGCGACGGAGGGAGTATTCAGGATTTAAATATGCAGTGTCACTGTATAGGGGGCCGTAGGGCGTGGCAACATGGATATTGTGCCATTGAATGCTGTCATGATGGGTGCGATAATTGTAGAGAAGTTGCGGAGTGCGATCGCCCCCAGTTTGCACCGTTTCCAACATTCGTAAAATTCGACTTGATAGGCCAAAACTCCAGGGCTTAACCCCTTTAGGTCGGGGATGATTTCGGTTTAAATGGGTACTCAATACTAGATCAAATTGCTGCTCAAATCCCCACTGTTCCTTTGGTCCATCTAAATCATGGAGATACACCGTGAAATAGGGACGATTATTGTAAAAAAGGTGATTGGGAAAAATCGGATATTGTTTAACACTGACAGTTTGTGCCTCAAGTAATGTTGTATCTACGACAACAACATCACAATTATCGGGAGAAATATTAGGGTCATACCGTAACAATGTTGCATCATTATCAGGTGAAAGTTTCCAATAGTTGAGATCACTAAAAC
>RECT01000179.1 GCA_007693875.1 Spirulina sp. DLM2.Bin59 | reverse complement strand
ATCCTGCGGGGGGTCAGTGGTGGGGCGATCCCTCTCCGGGGGTTTGCCGAGCGGGACAGCACCGATACGGGGCTTTGTGCCGGTTTCATCGATACCCAACCGGATCACATCTTGACCTTGGATCAATTTTTCGACTTTCTCAGCCTAGAAATCCTCAGTCCAGAGGATACAACGCTGCTGGTGCAAGGGCCGGGGGGAACTTGGTGCAATGATGATTACCGGGGCCACAACCCGGCCATTTTAGGGGCCTGGTTGCCGGGAACCTATCAAATTTGGGTGGGTTCCTATCGGAAAGACCGTTATCATCCCTACCTGTTGCGGATCAGTCGTGATCCCAATGCGCCAGATTTCACCGAGGATCTCGGGTTCGATTAAACCCTGGGGAAAAGTTAAATCAAAAAGTTTGTACTTAAGCAGTTCAGGCATTAGAATTGCGACAGTGTTCGAGCAGTCCTGTTGGCCTCGATAACGCCCCTGTTCAATAGGGCAGTTTTGAGTCGAGTCCCCGGGAAAGCGGAATGATGAGTATCAACCTGATGAGGGGAAACTTAATCCATGTCCAGATTTTTGCAAATGCTCCACCATGCCCAGGGATTGGGGTTGGTGGTTGGAACCTTGGGGCTGTGGGGATGGCAGGGACAAGGGGCGATGGCCACAACGGTGACGACCCTCCCTGCCCCGTTCCCCATTGCCCAAATTCCAGAAACCAATCAAGACCGCTTCCTACAACCCAATTTAGAACTCCCTGAACCGTTACCCCTCGAACCGGTTGAACCGCTGCCCACCCCTGATCCTCCTGCACCACCACCGGAACCCGCGCCGGAAAGTGAAGCGGACATTTTTGTAGAAACCATAACAATCACAGGCAGTAGCCTGTTTACCACAGCGAATTTTGAGGAGGCGATCGCCCCCCTTCGCGGTCGCCTCGCTACGGAAAGTGAACTACAACAAATTGCTGACCAAGTAACGGAGCGGTATTTGGCCGGGGGTTACATCACCTCCCGCGCTGTGCTCAATCCCGAAACCATCGCCACCGGGCAGATTGAAATCCTCGTCTTAGAGGGGGGCATTGAGGCCATTGAGGTGGAGGGGCATCAGCATTTAAATGCCAGTTATATTCGCGATCGCATCGCCCTCGGGGCCCGCACCCCCCTCAACACCGCCCGCCTTGAAGATCAATTGCGCCTGCTGCGCAATGATCCCCTGATTGAAAATATTGAAGCGAGTTTACGCAGTGGTACAGAGCCAGCGAGAAGTATTCTCGTCGTGCGGGTGACGGAATCCCGGCGTTTAAGCGGCAATGTCAGCCTTGATAACTATTCCCCCCCCAGTGTCGGTTCTGAACGGATGGGGGTGAATGTCAACTATCAAAACCTGACAGGAGCCGGCGATCGTTTGGGGGCGGGGTTCCGCCGCACGACGCGGGGGGGTTCCGACACCCTCGATTTTAATTATCAGTATCCCGTCAATGCCATGGATGGGACGGTGCAATTCCGTACCTCCTTTAACCGCAATAATGTCGTCCAAGAACCCTTCGATATTTTAGAAATTCGGGGTAATTCCGCCCTCTATGAATTGAGTTATCGTCAGCCCCTCGTCCGCAATCCCCGCGAGGAATTCGCCCTCTCCACAGGGTTAACCCACCAAACCGGGCAAACCTTCACCTTTGCCGGCCCCACCCCCTTTGGTTTAGGGCCGAATCCCGACGGACGCACCACCACAACGGTTTTAAAGTTTGGCCAGGATTACCTCCGGCGGGATACCCAGGGGGCTTGGGCGGTGCGATCGCAATTTAGCCTCGGTTTGGATCTGTTCAACGCTACCCGCAACCCGAACCCCATCCCCGATGGGCAATTTCTCAGTTGGTTGGGCCAAGTGCAACGGGCCCAAGTGCTCAATGCCAATAGCTTTTTAATCTTTTCCGCCGATGTGCAATATGCCTTTGATCCCCTCTTACCCTCCCAGCAATTTGTGATCGGGGGGGGGCAATCGGTGCGGGGGTTCCGGCAAAATGCCCGGGCCGCCGATAATGGCCTACGGTTTTCTGTGGAAAATCGCATGACCCTGGCCCGCAATGAATCGGGGGATGCGATGGTGATCCTGGCTCCCTTTATCGATGCGGGGTGGATCTGGAATGCCGCCAATAACCCCAACCCCCTGCCCCGCCAGCGGTTTATCGCGGGCGTGGGTACAGGGGTGATTTGGCAACCTGACCCCAGGATCAGCCTCCGCCTTGACTATGGCTTACCCTTGGTTAACTTGGAGGATCGGGGGCAAAATGCTCAGGATCACGGCATCTACTTTAGTATCGGTGTGCGGTTCTAACCCTGGATGCGGGCGCGAATGGCCTCCACCCGTTGACGATTCACCCCCAAGTCAGATTTCCCCAGCCGGGATGCCGATCGCACCTGGGTGACATTGGCGGCGCGATCGCAATAAAACTCCACATCATCCACAAACCCCATCAATTTACTGGTAAATTCAGCATAGAGGTAGTCTTCTGTCGCCTCAATAATCCGGGTGCGCTCCATCGATTCAATGATTTCGCGCAATTGGGGGATGGCGATCGCCGGTAATGGCTCAATCTTCGACCCGGCGGCTGTGCTTTGGCTACAAACACAGTTGGGGGTTCCGGGGCAGGGGGCGAGTTTTCCCTGTTTCACGCCTAAATTTTGCGGACGTTGACCAGCAAACATATAATCTCTTTTTGAACTAACCCTCTCAATTGTAGGGGTCAGAGTCCCTCCATTCAGCGACAGCAATCCTGTATTTTGACCCAGACGGTGAGCGTTTCCCCTTTCTCCATGCCATCAGATGCCATCAAGTGTTTCAGGGTGCTTGCAATGTTAATGAATCCTTGTTGCTAATTTTCTTTTTTCCTCTTCATGATCCACGCCACTGCTTTGTTTGACGCTGCTTCCATTGATCAAAAGGTGAGATTGTACTATCAAGTCGCCATGCCCATGCCCCAAAACCATTACTTCCAGGTCTCGCTGACGGTGGAACCCTGGCAGGGGGAGCATTTAGAGTTAATCATGCCGGTGTGGACACCGGGTTCTTATTTGGTGCGGGAATATGCCCGCCATGTCCAAGAATTTGCCGCTACGGATCAAGCTGGGCAGCCTTTACCCTGGCGTAAGCTCAGTAAAAATCACTGGCAAATTGATTGCCCCCCTACCGCCAGCATCACCGTTCACTACCGCGTCTTTGCCAATGAACTGACGGTGCGCACCAATCACCTCGATGGCAGCCACGGTTATTTCAATGGCGCAGCCCTATTTTGCTATCTACCCGGCTATGAGCAAAATCCCTTAACGGTGGAAATTATCCCCCCCTACCCCGATTGGCGGATCACCACAGCATTGCCAGGGAAAGGGGAAAATCTTTTTTGGGCAGCGGATTTTGATACCCTTGTGGATAGTCCCTTTGAAATTGGCCCCAATCAAATCCATGACTTTGAGGTGGAGGGGAAACCCCATCAATGGGTGATTTGGGGAGATGGCAATTTTAAAATTGACCGACTGATTGAGGATACGCAGAAAATTATTGCCACGGAAGCGGCGATGTTTGGGGGCTTGCCCTACGAGGACTATAAATTCATTCTCCACCTCACCGCCAATAACTTTGGCGGTTTGGAGCATAAAAACTGTTGTTCATTGATTTATTCCCGGTTTGCCCTGGGCATTGGCGGGAGCTTTGCGGAGCAATCTCGCGAGAAATACTATCGTTTTCTCCAACTGGTGGCCCATGAGTTTTTCCACCTTTGGAATGTGAAGCGAATTCGCCCCATTGAGTTAGAAACCTTTGATTATACGCAGGAAAACTACACCCCTTCCCTGTGGTTTTGTGAGGGGATTACCAGTTATTATGATCTGCTGATTCCCCATTGGGCGGGGATCTATGGGGTTGATACCTATTTGGAAAGCCTGAGTCGGGATATTACCCGCTATTTACTGACACCGGGGCGCAATGTGCAGCCTTTGAGTGAATCCAGTTTTGATGCTTGGATTAAGCTCTATCGCCGCGATGCCCACAGTGATAATTCTCAAATGTCCTATTACCTCAAGGGGCAATTGGTGGCGTTGTTGTTGGATTTAAAGATTCGCCAACGCCATGATAATGGGCGATCGCTCAATACAGTGATGGCGCAAATGTGGGAGCAATTTGGCCGGGAGGAGCGGGGCTACAGTGCTGCGCAGTTGGTGGCGGTGCTGGAGTCGGTGGCGGATTGTGATTTGAGCGACTTTTTGGGGCGGTATCTCCATGGGTTGGATGATTTGCCCTTGGCGGCCTATTTGCAGCCCTTTGGTTTAGAGTTGCAGGCGATCGCCCCTAAAACCCCCCATTGCGGCATCCGTATCAAGGAGGATAATGGCAGGACGATGATTACCTTTGTGGTGGCGGATTCCCCAGCGGCGCAGGTGGGGATTGATCCGGGGGATGAGTTGGTGGCGATCGCCGGTTGGCGGGTGAATACGGAACAATGGGAAAGCCGTTTACAGGATTTTCAACCGGGGGATGAGGTGGCGATCGCCTTTTTCCACGATGATCAACTACGCCATGCCACCGTTACCTTAGGGGAACCGCAACCCAATCAATATAAACTCCGGCGGGTTAAGTCCCCCACTCCGGAACAAAAGCAACTGTTAGCGGGGTGGCTCCGTTGCTAGATCCCTGGCTCAATTAATGATCCGCTGGCGAATAAATGCTAACACCTCCCCTAACCCCTCCTGGGTTTTAAGATTGGTGAAGACAAAGGGGCGATCGCCCCGCATTTTCGCCGCATCCCGTGCCATCACCGCCAGATCTGCCCCCACATAGGGAGCTAGATCAATCTTATTGATCACCAACAGATCCGACTTGGTGATCCCCGGCCCGCCCTTGCGGGGAATTTTATCCCCCGCCGCCAGATCAATGACATAAAGGGTGAGATCCACCAACTCCGGGCTAAAGGTTGCCGCTAAATTATCCCCCCCACTTTCCAGGAAGACCAACTGCAACGGGTTAAACTGCGCCTCTAGCTCCTCCACCGCCGCCAAATTCATCGAAGCATCTTCCCGGATCGCCGTGTGGGGACAGCCGCCGGTTTCCACGCCCCGGATGCGATCGGGACTGAGGGCCTGCGATCGCACCAAAAACTGAGCATCTTCCTGGGTATAAATATCATTGGTCACTACGGCGATCTGATAGTGATCCCGCAATGCCTTACAGAGAGCATCGAGTAACGCCGTTTTCCCCGACCCCACCGGGCCCGCAATGCCAACACGATAGGCAGCCATAACTTCACTCTGAAAGAATCACCCTATCTTAAAGGGAAAGCCCCCCACTGATGGAGCGCCATGGAAATCAGCCTCAGCCCCTGGGCGGGAAGTCCTATAATGAAACCACATTAGCCCTCAGACGGCTTTTCTCTAGCTTTATTAGCGTGGTCTTATGATTAACCCGGCGTTTCAGTACCCGATCTTCGGCACAGAAATCCAATGTCCCCATTGTCGCCAAACGATCCCGGCGTTGACCCTGACCGACACTTACCTCTGTCCTCGCCATGGGGCCTTTGAAGCTGACCCCAAAACGGAAGAATTGGTACATCTGCAATCGGGACGGCATTGGCGACAATGGGAGGGGGAATGGTATCGCCAACATACCCACCCCGACGGGATTCGTTTTGAAATCCATGAAGCCCTCGATCGCCTCTATACCCAAGGCTACCGCGCTACCAAGGTGATGATTGCCTACCGCTATCAGGAGTTGGTGAGTGCCTATCTTGAACGCAGCAACCCCTGGCGCGGCGGCAATAATGAAGCAAAAGTGCCTCGGTTATATGGTTTGCCGGTGGTGTTCAGTCCTGAACATACTGAGGACCCCTCCTGGGATGTGATTAATTTTGCCCTGGAGAAGGAACCGGGCGTGCCGGTGCGCTATCCCTATTTTCGTCTGTTTGATTAGATGCACCCTGGGAAATAATGGGTAGGGGCGAAAAATCTTTCGCCCCCAAAACCTTTCCCCCAAGGGTTTAGCGTAATTTTTCGAGGCGTTCCTTGGTCCAGAGATTCAATAAATTGCGCAGCAGCAGGAAACCCCAAAAGGCCGCCAAACAAAACAGGGCGATCGCCCCTCCATCCTGACCCCCCAGAAGCAGCCCTATCCCCCCCAAGAACGTAAACCCGGTTAAAC
>RECT01000337.1 GCA_007693875.1 Spirulina sp. DLM2.Bin59 | reverse complement strand
AACACCGCCTGCGGCCTCAAAATCACATTGCCCTGCTGACCCCGACCCAACAACCCCGTCCCCACCCGCTCCCCCACCAAAATATGCCCATACGCCGGCGGCTGCACCTTGCCCCGCACCACCAACACCGCCACAAAAAACAACACCGCCAAATCCTGCCAACCGTAAGGCTTCGACCGAAACTGCTCCTGCAACGACTTCACCGTACTGCGCCCCCCCGCATTTTTCGTCCGCTGGATAAAATTTAAAACCTCCTGCTCCGGCTCCGTCAGATCCCCAAATATCCCCGGTTGCCCCGGACTCAAAACCTGCTGCACCCGCTCCTTCGTGTAGGTTTCATTGCGCAACATCAGCAAATGGGGATAGGTTTGGGTAATTAAATCCTCAAACGCCGCCATCAAACGCCCCTGGCCCTGATGGCACAACACCGCGCCATTGAGGATCAACGTCGCCTCCGCCAAACTTTCCGCCAGCCGCACCGTTAGCCCCCGCTTCCGCTCATCATTCTGTAATTGCTTTTGATTGATAATCTGCTGGATGCTACTGGTGTGGGGTTTCCCCGTTTGCTGCCGGATATAGGTTTCCGTTTGCAACCATAACTCCAAATCCCGCATCAACCGCGCATCAGGAGGCAACACCACCCTTAACTCCGCCTTGCCCATGGTTTGGGCCTGTAAAACCGCCTCATTATCCCCATCGGGATACAAAGGCGTGATCACATGGAGCGTCAACTCATGGACATTGCCATACCGTTGATCATCAATTACCGTCGTGAAATCATAATCCTGATCATTGCCATGGCGGATCTTTTTCGGGATCAGCGTACCCTTGACAATTAACTGATTTAACTCCGTTAAAATATTGTTGCGATCCACCTCCACATTCTTGATTTCCTTCTCAATATCCTTCTCCTCATCGGTGAGATATTCATACAGTTCGCCATTGCGCTGCACATAGCTCTCCTGTTCCAAACGATTTAACGCCCCCTGTACCTGGGCCTCCAAATCCGTCGGATTCTGCTCCAACCCCTCCCGCATCAACACACAAACATTGCGCACCGTCGCCTTAAACTCCCGCACATACTTCACCAAAAACAACGCCTTCAACACCCGCACCGCAAAATCATCCCCTAAATTCCGCTCTGCTGAAAGAATCGCCGCCTGAATCATTGATTTTAACGTTGTGCGAATCCCCTCAAACATCAGGTCAAAGGTGGCCAACTGGCCCACCTCCCCCTCCCGCAAACACACCACCACCGCCTGAAATACCCCCAGCATCGACCGCTCCCCCACCGAGCTATGCTTGCCTTCAAAGGCACTATGTTGGGAAAGTTGCTCAATGGCGGTTTTAAACAGTTCAAACTGATAGGGAATGAAAGGATAGGTTTTGATAAAGTGATCCCCATCCTTAAAGGTTCGGAACGTTTTTGAACCATCGGCAAAATCAAAAAGCGTCTTAAAATTATTCTGGTGGCTGGCATAGAGAGCCTTGAGGGCCGCTTCACTGGCGGTGGTTTTCAGCAAAAGCCGCGTCTGGATCACCTCCGCCACATTCTGACTGGTTAACTTCATCCGGTTTTTAAAGCGGTCTTGAATCTTCGAGAAATCATTGCTTTGCTGTTTCCCCTCTGCCCCCAACACCGTATCCATATCTTCCTGGGCCGTCACCAAAATCCAGGCTTGGCCCTGGCATTTGGTCGCTAAACTTTCGGCAATGGTTTGTAAGTTCGTCATTAACTTAATATTGCCCGCGATATATTGCCCCACCTCATCCACAAAAAAGTTAAGGCGAAAGCCCCGCTCCTGCCGCTGGAGATAGGCCCACACCTCATCGGCAAAATCTTCAATGGAGACGCGATAATCCTGACGGTATTGCTCCAAAATGCCATCCCCCACCCCAGACACGCCGGTAATTTGGCCATAGGCTTGGGCAATGTTGCGCTTTTCCATCACCGCCTGCTCCCGCCCCTTTTCCCAGGGTTTCCCGGCAATTTCCCCATAGGCAACCCGAAAGGCATCATACTGGCCCCGACTGTCTAAATCCCGCTCAAATTGGGCAATATATCCCAGTTTGCCGTAATAGCCCTGCATTTCATGGAAAACCTGGAAAAACACCGATAAAAGAGCATCAAACTCCGCTTGTTTGCTGCTGACGGTGGCTTTTTGATCAATATTAAAGAGGATACTGCGGGAAGGGAGAGCGACGGCCTTTTTAAGATTGGCGGCCAGGAGGCGATCGCCCTCACATTTCCCCTCAAAATAGGTAAAGGCCCGTTGCCCCCCCACCTCGCGGTTTTCCAACAACACCGCCAACATCTTCAATAAATGGGATTTCCCCGAACCAAAGAACCCCGAAATCCATACACCATTGGCCCCCCGATAATCGTTATAGGCCGCCAAAAACCCATCGAGGCGTTGCTGTACCTCTTGGGTGAGGACATATTCCTCCAGTTCTAAGGGCAAACTGGCGGCATCATCGGCTTTAATCACCCCTTCAATGGCACGATCAACGGGTTTGGCAAAAATCTGATGGAGTTTCATGGGTTTAAGATCCTAGACTGTGTAATCGTAAATATTGAACGCCCGATAGTAGCGATCGTCATGCAACCGCCCAAAGAGATTTAAGGAGGCTCCCCGCTCCAGGGATTGGGTATATGCGCCGGGAAAAAATAATACTGTGGGCTTCTCTTTGGCATAACTTTGGAGATTGTTTAACACCGTATGGGAACGAATATAGGGGAACACTTCCCCCACCCCCGCCAGGAATAGCACATCATATTCACCTCGCTGACAATAGTTGCTAATTTTCGGCACGAGATAGGTTTCGGGGTCTAGCACCCCCTGAAATAACTCCTTCAATTCCGCCTTGCTCAAATCCGGCTCCATGGCCAAAACCTGATCCCAAATTTCCCGCTCCTGCAATAGCTCAATACATAAATCATAAAAATTCAAACTCAACACCCGCACCCCCCGACGATCCAGGCTACTTTCCAAACGCCGCTGAAGGTCGGCCATGGCCATCGCCTCCCGCACCGGAAAGGGACAGATAAAAAACGGCACTTCATTGCCAAGACCCTGCTTCAGGCGAAAGCGATCGCTGGCAATCACCGTCTCCAAATGTTGAAACCGTTGCTCTAGGGGCTGATCTTTCATGGATTGGGAAGGGGGAAAAATCGCAAATCTCGGCGGGGCAGTACCTCTAGGAGGGCGGGGCTGAGGATCGCGGCATGGAGGCGATCGCCTTCCCCAAGGATGCCCACCTCTCGCAACATTTTAAATAAAACTTGGCGGACTTTGGTTTCGGTGCTGGGTCTCATGGTTGCTAATTCTTGATGCCAGGGGTTTTTCCGGTTTAAGAAAATATGAAAATCTCCACGGGTTAACGTCCGATGCAGGCGGCTAAAGGGTTCCGCAACCATCTCCAGGGCAAAATCCCCCACAAGGGCATAACGACGACAAACCGCCGCCCAGAGCAAATACTGCTGATCCGCTGGGGTTCCCGTCACTAAAAGGCTCAATTCCTCGTCACTGCGGGTTTTCAGCCGCGAGGCAATTTCCTGATAGATCCGTTGGCCGGTTTTGGCGCGGCGGGCTTGGAAAAAGTTGGTGGTGAGGACGTGCGATCGCACCGCTGACCAGTCCTGCAATTCTCCGTAGAGTTTCGCCACCCGCACCGATTCCGGCAATAGCAGGGGGGCCGCAATGAAGGCAAGACTATAGCGGGGCATGGAAGACACTCCTGAATAAACGACGGGAATAGCAGTAGTTAGAGCCTGCGCTGGTTTAAATAGGACAGATCTAATGCACCAAAATGCGCACTGAGGGCGAGATGAATATTTTCCATGGATTGCACCAACCAAGGCACACCATCTTCGGTGGAGGTTTCATAATGACTAAATAAAATCGCAAAGCGTTTTTCTAAAGAGGGCTTGACCTGATGGCACAACAGCGTAATCTTTAACAACAACATCACCGTTGGCGTTGCCCCTAAATTCGTCACCAAATCCACAAAAACATAGTGGTTGGGCCGTTGGGGACTTTCCACCACTAAGAAATTGAGGAGATGGCTGGAGGTACGCAGCAGGAGCGTATCGTTGGGTTTTTGTAAGTCGTAGCGAGGGAGCGTACTTTGCAGCCGTTCGTAGAGTTTTTCATTAAATTTTTGCTTACCGTAGCGGGGATCGACGGAATCGATCAGGTATTCATAGAGATCTTCTTTGAAGATCCGGTAAGACCGGGCTTGTAAACTATGGGTGAGAAAACTTTTCGCTATATCATTATAGGTTTGATTGCCTTTGACCCGGCCGACAAAGTTTTTCAGGGCATAACCCAGTTCGCGATCGCTCAACAATGTCGGATTCTCGACGGGATGAATGATCCGCCCTTCGGCCTTGGCATCCTTGAGCCGCAGTTGATAGGTGACGTAATGGGAGAGATCCAGTTCAAATTGAGTTTGGAGTTTATCGCGGATCAACCGTACTGTCTGCTGATTTTCGTAGCTGCTATCCTGGCTAAGTAGGCAATGCTCATAGAGGTAGGGATAGCGGTTAATCAGTTGCCCCACTAATCGCTCGTTGTTTCTTTCCGCCTCGGTGAGGCGACGGGGGCGCAATTTGCCCTGCTCCTCGTTGGTGTTGCTGATCACCGTGGCCAGCCGTTGCAGCGTTAAATATTGCTCCGTGGCCTTGAAGTCGTGCATCAACTGGCGGAGGCGGCGGGGGCCACGGGCGTAGATGTTTCCCACGGGGGGGATAAATTTGAGTTGCTCCACCAGTTCAGAAATGGCCCAGCGGGTGCTGGGTTGCATTTGCCAACGGTTGATCAGGATATGACAGCAGCGATTGAGGAGGAATGGGAAAAATTGATCCGATCCTTTAACGCAGGCGATTTTTTCCAGGGCATCCCGCACTTCCATGGCTTCATAGCTGCGGCCGCCAATGAAGAGACGACGAAAGCGATCGAGGAGATCTTCCGGTGACTCAGTTTGCACAGCATAGAGCAAATGATCTGTTACGATTTGCTCATAATTGCTGGTTGTGGCATCAGGGTTCATCAAGGTTGTCACCAAAAGTACTATGCCTCCCTGTCTTTTATAGCAATTCCTGCTGAATTTTCCTAAGACTGGAGTTAATTCAGGGGATGACTCCTATCATCCAGTGGGCAGAATTTGCAGCCCTCGGGAATCCATCAAAGCAGGATTATCCATCGTTGATCCGTTCCCTTACTCTGATCATAGCCTGAAGGGGGGGGGAACCGTTCAGTGAAATTACGGATCACCCACGGATCACCCATGGGGAAACCTTGACAGCGATCGCTCCCCCTCGCTAGGCTGGCCTCCGGAAATCCTGCCCCTACCCCCTAAACCGATGACGGCGTTTTTGTCCCTTGATCGCCTTGCGACTTTGCTTTCTGCCCAGGTGGTTGATGCCGAGGCTCTTACACCGAGGGCGATCTCTGCCATCACCACCGATAGCCGCCATCTCAGCGGTGGGGAGTTGTTTGTGGCTCTGAAGGGGGAACGGTTTGATGGTCATGATTTTGTGACAGCGGCGGCGGCGGGGGGGGCGATCGCCGTTGTGGTGAGTGAGCCGGTGGCGGATCTGCCGATTCCACAGTTCCAGGTGGCGGATACGTTGCGGGCCTATCAGCAGTTGGGGCAATGGTGGCGGCAACAGTTCACGATCCCGATTATCGGTATTACCGGCTCGGTGGGGAAAACGACGACGAAGGAACTGATCGCGGCGGTGTTGGGGCAATACGGTGCTGTCCATAAGACTGCCAAAAATTACAACAATGAAATCGGTGTGCCGAAAACGCTGTTGGAGCTTACCCCAGAGCATAACTATGGAGTGATTGAAATGGCGATGCGGGGGCCGGGGGAAATTGCGGAGTTAACGGAGATTGCCCTACCGACGATTGGCTTAATTACGAATGTGGGGACAGCCCATATTGGCCGGTTGGGGTCGGAGCAGGCGATCGCCAATGCGAAATGCGAACTGTTGGCCACAATGCCCCGGGACAGTATCGCCCTCCTCAATGCCGATAATCCCCGCCTCATGGCCACGGCTCCCCAATTTTGGCAGGGGGAAACCCTTACCTATGGCCTCACCGCTGGGGATTTGCGAGGGGAAATGGTCAATGCTGAACCGCTGCGGGTGGGGGGGATAGATTTCCCTTTACCTTT
>RECT01000336.1 GCA_007693875.1 Spirulina sp. DLM2.Bin59 | reverse complement strand
GGTGGCCCACCCCTAACCGAAACATACTGCCGGGAGCCTCTTGGAGGTAGAGGGAGAAATCTTCAGCCCCCAGAGAGGGTTCCGGGAGGATTTGGACGCGATCGCGCCCCCAAGCCTCCACCGCCACCTGTTCAATTAATTGTGTGAGCGTGGGGTCATTTTGCACCGAAGGCACCCGCCGACGATAGTTAATTTCACAGGTTGCCCCGTAGGTGTGGCAAATCCCCTGGACAATGGTTTCGATCCAAGTCGGGAGATTTTCGTGGGTTTCAGGATGGAGCGATCGCACCGTTCCCGCCAGCCGTACCTGGTCAGCAATCACATTGGGGGCGCGGCCGCCGCTGATCTGGCCAATGGTGAGAACGACGGGACGGAGCGGGTTTTGCGTGCGGCTGATGGCCTGTTGCAACGTGGTGATCACCTGGGCAGCAATCCAGATGGCATCCTTCGCTTCATGGGGCCGTGCGCCATGGCCCGATTCCCCCTGGATAAAGATTTCTAAATCATCCGCCGCCGCCGTTAACGCCCCGTAGCGAATGCCCAGTGATCGCACTGGAATCGAAGGAAAAACATGCAGCCCCAAAATATGGGACACGGCCCGCATCGCCCCATCCTGCACCATCCACCCTGCCCCCTGGGCAATCTCTTCAGCAGGTTGAAACAAAAAACGCACAGTCCCCGGCAATTTTTCCCCCAATTGGGCCAAAACCATCGCCGTCCCCAGGCCCACCGTCGTATGAATATCATGGCCGCAGGCATGCATCACCCCCGGTTGCCGGGAAGCATAGGGTAAACCAGTGCGCTCGGTAATGGGCAAAGCATCCATATCCGTGCGGATGGCCAAAACCCGTTGATCCGTGCCTTTGCCGGGCCAATGGCCCACCACCCCAGTTTTTCCCACCGCCTCCTCCACATGCAACCCAGAGGAGGAGAGCACCCCCGCCACATAGGCTGCCGTCTGATATTCCTGGCCGCTCAGTTCCGGGTGGGCATGGATGTGGCGGCGGATTTCAATGAGGCGGGGGGTGAGTTGGGCCGTGAGGTCTTTAATTTCGGTGAGCATGGGGTTAAACGGTCTGGGTTGTTGGCGTTAGGCCGGGAGATCGTTGGGGGATGAGGGGCTGGGCTTGGGCCTGGTAATGGTGTTTTTGGAGGTCGGCAACCGTGGGGGTAATATTCTGCACCCAAAATTGTCGATTGAGGCGAATAAACTTACGGTCTTGGCCGTTGCTAATGGCGGCAACGACAGGAACTTTCCCCTGTTTTTTATCCCCTTCACCGTGACTGTTGAGGATACTCCGTAGGGTTGTATGGGTCTGGGGATTATTAGCCTGTTGAGGGGTGAGTTCTACAAGGATCATCTGAGCCTGCTCGACAGGTTCCGCATCTTCAATCAGGAACTGCGCCACTTTGTCATCACGGCGATCGGCTTTCCCCCAAAAAATAAACGTCATATCTTCCTGAATGAGGGATTCAATCAGTTCAAATGTACGGGGAAAAATCACCCCTTCGGCTTCTCCGGACCGGTCTTCGAGGCCGAGAAAGGCCATGCGATCGCCTTTTTTGGTATTAATCACCCGAATTGTATTAACGACAGCGATCGCGCTCAGGAGGGTACGCTTGCCATAGTTGCTCAGATCCGCCAAGTTCACCGGCTCCATTAGTTTTACCGCTGGCTTCATACTATCGAGGGGATGCTCGGAAATATAGAACCCCAGCAATTCCTTTTCCATTTTCAGTTTTTCAGCAGCGGGGAGATCTGGAACATCGGGAAGACTGGGGGCGGCATCAAACTGATTGCGATCGCCACCGATCATTTGACCAAACAGATTCATCTGGCCACTATCCCGCTCTTTAGTCCGCTGTTGGGCCCAAGCGAGCATCGTATCAATGCTTTCCAGAAGTTGATTGCGGTTAGTTGTAAAAGCGGTAAAAGCGCCACATTTAATCAAGGTTTCCAGGGCGCGGCGATTAACAACACGGTTATCTACCTGATAGCAAAAATCCGCAAAGGAACTAAATTTCCCCCCCGCTTTTTGGCGCGCCTGCAAAATACTTTCAATGGCCCCCTCTCCCAAACTAGGGACGGCAGAAAGTCCGAACAAAATCGCCTTGCCATCGGGGGTAAAGTCAATATCGGAGCGGTTAATATCCGGAGGTTCAATCTTGATTGCCATCCGTTGGCAAGTGTTAATATAGCTTTCAATTTTGTCTTTATTGCTGCTGTTGCTGGTGAGCAACGCCGCCATATATTCCACCGGGTAGTTGGCTTTGAGATAGGCGGTTTGATAGGTGACGTAGGCGTAGGCTGTGGAGTGGGATTTATTAAAGCAGTTGGCAGCAATGGAGCCGTTAGCTAACAAAAAGTTATGATCGCGCACGACCCCAAGATCGTAAACCGATTGGGGGGGCAGGGCGCGACGTTGAATAATTTTAACCATGGATTAAATTTCCGGAGAGGGCGCAACCGGGTTCCTCACACCAAAAATGCCCCGATTCGCGACAGCTTACCCATCGCTGCATGGAATTTTAGTAGGCCAAGGTGGCGAGGGTTTCCCGCAGGTAGGAGGTGACTTGCTCATCGAGGTTATCGCCAAGGGGGGCATCGCTGGCTTGTTTGAGGTTTTGCCAGCGGCCAAAGCCGGAGCTGGCGGCGATCGCCTCCTTGAGGCTAGCCCAAACTTCTTGATCGTTGGCGAAGGATGGGATGGTTGTGTTAGGCATTTGTACCTCCAATGGGTTACAAAATTTTACATTTTGTGTTCACCTTACCTTAGTCTAGCTTGTGATGATGCTGTCTAGGGCACAAAATGAGGATTTAGCTGGGATCCTTGCCCAAGGGTTACGCCCCCCACGACTTAAACTCGGTTCCCCGCCGCAACTCGGCAATCTCCGCCAAAGTCAGCCCCGTCAACTGCACCAGCACTTCATCAGCTAGACCCTGCTCAATCCCCTGGATCGCCACCTGCCGCACTCCTTGCTGGATACCTTGCTGAATCCCCTCCTCAATCCCCTCCTGTCTAGCAGTATCCAGGGAATTCTGCAAATCCCGGTAATATTTCAAACTGTCTTCATAGAATTTCACCTGTTGGGGTGTGAACCGGGCAATTTCTGCCACCTCAAACAATTTGGTAAAGATGGCTTCTTGTAATACCTCTGGAATGGTTTCAATATTAGGAAGATTCCGTAACACGTACAGCCATTTATCAAAGCGGGTTTCTAACTGCTCTAAGGTTTTATTGAACTTGGGCATTTCCAAGTAAATAAACGTGAGTTTATCATAGAACACTTTGCATGTTTCAATATCGGTGAGTTTGACATCATAACGATATTTTTCCTGTTCCCCTTGATCCTCATCAAAGATGAAATCGAGGAGAGCGATCGCATAAACCGCTTTCAGTTGATAATCCCAGGGGCCGCGCTGTACCTGGTCACGGATGGGGAATGTGGCATAGTAGAGGGTGCGGTCTTTGAAAAAGTTCTGTTTGCTTTTTTGCAGTTCAACGATGAATTTTTCGCCCCGCTCATTTTCGCAGTAAAGGTCAAAGATAGCTTTGCGGTCGAGTTCCCCTGTGCCAATTTGTTCGTTTTTAATATAGGTGAGTTGGGTAATTTCCCCTTGTTCTTGGCGGAGGAGTTCGTTGAGGAAGTCAAGGAGGAGGTCTTTGTTGGGTTCCTCGCCAAAGAGTTTTTTAAAGCCGTAGTCGGTGAAGGGGTTGATGTATTTTTCTTGGAAGTGGTACATCCTTGGGCAGGGTTGGGGGTTGGTTTTGATTTTAAGGGATCTGGCAAAGTGGGGACGGGATGGATGGGTTGGCCCAGGAGGAGCGGGGTGGAAAGATTCAGAAAGTTATTTATAGGACAAATGTTCACAAATGAGGGTTACAGGCAATGCTCCCCATTCCCCCAGCCCTTTGCTTTAGGATAGAACTATCCCCCATCGAAAAGGACTATGGCAACTCCCGCGCCCTTACTTGAGGCGATTCCCCAACTGGATTACCGTGTCACCCCTGGTGATGTGGCCACAAAAACAGGCCTAGATCTCCAGATGGCCCAGCAGGGTCTGGTGGAGTTGGCCGCCGATGCCGGGGGGCATTTACAGGTGGCAGAATCCGGGGATATTGCCTATGTCTTCCCCAAGAACTTTCGCACGATCCAACGCAATAAATATTGGCAAATTCGCGCCCGAGAAACAGCCGCGCAGGTATGGCAATGGGTGTTTTATGGTATTCGTATTTCCTTTGGGGTTTTGTTGATTCTCTCCATCGTGGTGATTGCGATCGCCATCATTGCCATCTTCCTCGCCATTAGTTCCAGCAATCAAAGCGGCAATAATCGCAGTCGGGGCAGGGGCATCCCTTTACCTCGGATCATGTTCATTCCCCATTTTGGCCGCCTCTTCAGCCCTCACTATTACCACGGTTCACCCCGTCGGGGACGACAGAAAACGAAGCGGGTCAAGCAAGCGAAGGAGATGAACTTTTTAGAAGCCATATTTTCCTTTCTCTTTGGCGATGGCAATCCCAATGGGGATTTAGAAGAGCGGCGTTGGCGCAAGATTGGCCGGGTGATTCGGCAACATCGGGGGGCGGTGGTGGCGGAGCAAATCGCGCCCTATTGGGATCAGGTAGACCCTGATGAAGATTTTATGTTGCCGGTGTTATCGCGGTTTAATGGCTATCCGGAGGTCTCGGAAACCGGGGGACTGGTTTACTATTTCCCAGAGTTACAGGTGACGGCTCGGGACGAAAAAGATCGCCCCTGGGTGGCATCCCACTATCTGCGGGAAGAGCCTTGGCAGTTTAGCCGCGCTACGAAGGAGCAACGACAATGGGCCCTCGGGTTGGGGTTGGCTAATTTTGGCGGGGCTCTGTGGTTGGGCTATCTGCTCAGAACGCAGCCGGTGATCGTGGCGGAATTGTTTGTCCGTGGTTGGGGCATTCCTTTGGCCTATGTTTATGGCATCTATGGGGTGTTGTTGGCCTATGGCATCGGGTTTTTACTGATTCCGGCGGTGCGTTCCTTCTGGTTAAAACGGCGCAATCCTAAACTGGAAAAACGCAATCAAGAGCGGGGCGATCGCGCCCAACTCCTCGAAAACCCCAGTCCCGAACTACAAGCCAAATTGCAATACGCCCAAACCTTTGCCGAGCAAAAGGTTTTAGGAACCGATAACCTCAGCTACACCACCGAAACGGATCTATTGGATCAGGAATTGAGCCAGAGCGATCGCATCGATGCGGAATGGCGCAAACGGTTAGAGGGAGGCTCTTGAGCCATGCTGAACCCCTATCTGGAACAGCCGGATTTCTGGTCAGATTTTCACTTTAAAGAATTGGTATTAGGGAGTAGGGGCGAAAAATTTTTCGCCCTCCCCTTTAGGGGGTTGCGGTGGTAGTGGTTTCTGAGTCGAAACCGAGGAATTCCTTAGCCATGGGGAAATAGGTAGCCCATTGTTGGGGATCGGGGAGATTGACCCAATTGCGCCGCGTCACTCGCAAACGCAACAGGGGAACGACCACGCCGCCATTTTTGCCGTAAACCATGATATCCGCCGTCGTCACGAGGGGATTACTATCAAACTGCCGCTGTACCCCTGCCCGGGCGGCAGCTTCGGCCCGCCGTAAAAAAGTGTCGTAGGTGTCATCGGGGCGGCGTTGCAGGTGGATATCCGGCTGCATGGTTTGGGCGAGGGTCGGTAAAGGGGCAATCAGTCCCCCCGCCACACCACCCATGACCGCCAAACCCAAAACCAGCCCCCAACTCAGGGCATGGGGCGATCGCCCCCCTCCTTTCAACTTCACATCGAAAAATTCAACCATCGCTGCCCAGCAAAGCCCATTGATTCACCCCCCAAGTATAACAATCAGTTTCTAAATGTTAGAGGGGATAGGGAATTCCGCTAGAATTGCCTTGCAACCCGTTCACCGCTTGGGGATATGTCAGACTACACCGCGTTGGCCATTGGCATCAATCGCTACCAATACATTCAACCCCTTAACTACGCCCAGGATGATGCCCAAGCCCTGCATCAGCTTCTGGTGGAAGAAACCGAATTGCCCCCCCATCAAGCCCTACTCCTAACAGAGGCTTCTCCCTGGGTGGGGAATCATAGCACCGAGCCAACCCGCGATCATATCTGGCATTGGGTGGACACTTGGTTAACGGCCCAAACCGGCTCGCTGTTGTGGTTTTTCTTCAGCGGCTATGGGGTGAGTTGGC
>RECT01000247.1 GCA_007693875.1 Spirulina sp. DLM2.Bin59 | reverse complement strand
CCTCCCTGAAACCCGGTTTCTCGCGCCCAACCCAGAAACCGGGTTGCGTTGATTGGCTCGTTTGCGGCCCAAATTGTCCTAAAAACCCGGTTTCTTTGGCCCCCTTGCATAAAAATTCCCCGGCCGAAAGGCGCGGGGATTTTGGGGAGAGATTGCTCCGCTTAAATTTTGGCTTCCAGGGATTTGAGATATTCCGTATTGACCCCCGATTCACGGGTGAGGGCAATTTTACCCGTCCGGGCAATTTCCCGGATGCCGAACTTGTTGAGCATTTGGATCAATGCCACCAACTTACCCGGATCCCCCACCACCTCAATGGTTAACGTATCCTCGGCAATATCCAC
This sequence comes from Spirulina sp. DLM2.Bin59, assembly GCA_007693875.1. Classification (GTDB taxonomy): domain Bacteria; phylum Cyanobacteriota; class Cyanobacteriia; order Cyanobacteriales; family Spirulinaceae; genus Spirulina. Next base: position 5,908 of record RECT01000247.1, on the reverse strand, counting down.
AATTCGCGCCCGGAAAACCTGCGTCAGTTCAATCACCTCCGCCCGATTCGAGGCAGAGGCATTCACCTTCACTAGCATTAACTCCCGCTCCACACAGGGGGTTTGGGTGATGTCCTGCACCTTGAGGACGTTGATTAATTTGTAAAGCTGCTTCGTCAGTTGCTCGATGATTTGGTCATCCCCCGGCACGACCATCGTGATCCGCGAAATCCCCATCTGTTCAGCAGGCCCCACAGCCAAACTTTCAATATTGAAGCCCCGACGGGCAAATAACCCCGCAATTCGGGTTAATACCCCTGCTTCATCTTCTGCCAGAACGGATAATGTGTGTTTCATCGCCAACTTTCATGCCTTAGGAAGATCTATTTTAACCCAGAAGCCTACCAATCTGAGCGACGGCGGGGCAGGGGTTGCTCCCAATCATCCGTTGGGGGAGATTGCCAGCGGGGGAGGGGTTCGGGGTTCGATTCTAAACGGGCTTGCAGTTCGAGGGGGGGCTGTTCCCCTGGCGGTAGCGCCTCCTGGAGGGGGGCAACCACCTTGGCGATCGCCTCCTTCACAAACCCCTTCATAAACGCATCCTTCTGCACCAACTGAAACTGTTGCTGCACCACCTCCACCATCCCCCCATCCCCCCAATCTTGGTTTTGGCGGAAATATTCAATAAAGCTTTTCCCGGCAATGCGGGTGAGATAGGCCGCCGTCACCCCCTGAATACTTTTCCCCACTAAATAGGTGGCAATATTAAACTGTAACGCCGTCGCCAACAGTTGGATCGCCCCCTTCACTACCCCCAAACTCACCAGGGTTTTCCCCAAGGAGAGGGCCAACTCCCGCCCCCGATCTAGGTTCAATTCACAGCCATAGACCCGGCCAATTTCCACCACCATCTGAGCATTCACCGCCGCCGTCGCCAACAGATCCACCACCGGCAACGGCGTAATCGTAATCACCCCCGCCCCAATCCATTGGAAGCGATCGATGATTTTATCCGCCTGGCGACGACGCTGCTGATCAATGAGGCGGCGAGCCTCCTCCCCCAACCGTTGGGATTGGAGGAGGATGTTATCGGCGATTAGGTCTTCCCCCTCAGCGCGGAGCACCGCCGCTAGGCGTTTGATCAGGGGGAGAATGTCCGTTTCCGGTTGATAGGTTTCGCCATTTTCTAACGGGATGGGTTGGGGATGGGCGGCGATCGCCACCACATCCTGAGGCGGAATCAACGCCTGCACCTGGGCCCGCAACTGCCCCAAAATCACCTCCTGCTCATCGGGGGGATAGAGGTCGGTTTTATTGAAAATCAGCAGCGATCGCTTGCCAATTTCCGCCAACGTCCGCAGGGGGGTATATTCCGATTGGCGCAGATCATTATCAACAACGAAAAGGAGCAAATCCGCCTCCGTAGCCAACTGACGGGCGATCGCCCCCCGCTCCTGCCCTTCACCCCCCGCCTCCAAAATCCCCGGCGTATCCACCAGCAAAATTTCCCGCTCCAACCCCGGCAACTTTAACCCATAGGCCCTCCCCAACGCCGTCGTCCCCATCGCCGCCCCCACTTCCCCCGCCATCTCCCCAATCAGGGCATTAATCAGCGAAGTTTTCCCCGCCGACCCCGTACCAAAGATCATCACCTTAAACTCCCCCCGCTCCAAACTGGCGGCAATGGCCTGCGATCGCGCCAACAATGCCGCCTTCGTCACCTCATCCTCAATCTGACCCACCTGCTGCCGCACCACATCCAGATTCACCCCCGCCGCCGCCGCCTTCTCCACCGGATAGGCGATCGCCTGCCCCCGCCGCCGTTGGGGCCGGTTCATCAGGTTGAAATAATACAAAAAACCATAGATCAACAGCCCCAACAAAATAATCACCAGCAACAGCAACACATTCGCCAACAGTGGAGCCGTAAACGAAATCTGAAAATAGAGGCGATAGAGGGAATCGATCAACCACAACACCATCCCCAAAATCACCGCAATGCCGACAATTAACGTAATCAGGCGGGGTAGGGGCATCACTTAATCCACACTAATAATCCCAAAGGCCCGCAGGAAGTTGAGGATGCCAAACACCCCCGTCAAGGGATTAATCACCGCCCCCAAAGTATCGCTAACACTGGCCAAGGTTGACCGGCCCACCACCACCACATCATTGGGGAGCAAAATCGGATTATCATCCTCACTCAATCCTCGGGCAAAATCAATATCAATCCGGCGGTTCGTCACCGTTCCATCGGGGTTAAGGCGCACCAACTCCACCGAACCGCGACGGGCCCGGACATTATTAAACCCGCCCGCCCCTAAAATCGCCTGGTTCAGGGTTGTATTGGGAGGAACCGACTGGGGCCCCGGCCGCACCACTTCCCCCACCACACCAATGCGCATCTCTTGGGGAGAAATATTCGTCATCACCAACTCCGCCACTTCCGCATTGTCAATGACATCGGCTCGGGGCACAATAATCGTATCGCCCGCCTGCAATGGCATATCTTGATTAATTTCTCCCTCCTGGAGCATGGCCCAGAGGTTAACGCTAAAGGTCTCCTCCGTCCCCTCCCGATTAATCCGCCGTACCCGAATATCCCGGATATTCGCCGTCGGCTTAATCCCACCAGCGGTGATAATCGCCTGGGTAATCGTGGGCGGTTGGCCCGTGGGGGGGTTGGCCACCACAGAATAGGAACCGGGTCGATTCAATTCCCCCACCACCGCCACCTGTACCGGCAGGTTATTGTCAGCGGCAAAACTGGCATCCAACAATTGCCGCGTTTCCGTAGGATTTACCGCCATATTGGTGGGGACAAAAATGCTATCCCCATCCCGGAGTTGGACATCTTGGCTTGACTCACCCCGGTTAATCAACTCCCAGAGGTTGAGGGTATAGGTTTGGCCATTGCGGCGCAGTTGGATTTGGCGGATATCTGCCGAGAGGGTGACACCATCGGCAAGGGTGAGGGCATCGGTGAGGGTGGGGAACTGCCGGGCATTTTGCGTGATGTTGATGCTGTAGGAGCCGGGGCTTCTCACTTCTCCCGACACCACTAAATTCACCGGCCGGGTGGCAACTAAGGTGAGATTAATAAAGGGCCGCACTAAGTAGGGGCGATAGAGGGTCTCTAGTTTCTGTTTCGCCGCATCCACAGACAGCCCTTTGAGATTCACCACACCGATGAGAGGCAGATTGATACTGCCATCAATCATGAGCGGATATTCACCACTGTATTCCGGCACATCAAAGATGTTGATCCGCACCACATCCCCCCCACTGAGGGTATAGGGGAGGATAGGGGGAGGGTTGTTGAGGGCTCGGGAGGGATTGAAGGTCGGGGCTAGGTTGGATTCTGGGGGAAGTTCAAAGGGAACAGGATTCGGCAGTTCCACAGGCTCAAAGCTGGGGACTTGGCTCCAAGCGGGTAGGGCAAAGCCAGTGAGGTAGAGGGTGGTGAGTAGGGAGGCAGTGGCGGGTTTCATGGTTAGGCGTTGGGGTCGGAGGGCATTAGCCCATTGGGGTTAGAAAAATAACGGTTGTAGTAATAGTATGACCCGGAGCTTAAGCCTTTGGCGCCATTGGCGACGAGGCCGATGTTATGAATTTGGGAAACTTTTAAGCCTTCGATCACCTGTTTGAGGACGGTGCGCTCCGTCCAACCCAGACGGGCAACGAGGATCATCACGTCGCTGTGGGGGGCGAGGAATTTGGCATCGGCTAAACCGAGCATCGGGGGAGTGTCGAAGATGATCAGGTCGTAATGTTGGCGGAACCATTGGATGAGGCTGCGCATTTTTTGGGAGGCCAGGAGGCGGGTGGGGTCGGGGGGGATTTGCCCGGAGGTGAGGACGAAAAGGTTGTCTTCGGTGGGCGATCGCTGAATCACATCTTCCACATCAATATCCATGGAAATGACATGGGATAACCCCCAAACATTGGGGAGATCCGCCACCACATGGACTTGAGGGCGGCGCAGATCCGCATCCACCAGCAACACCCGTTGCCCCATGGAAGCGGCAGTTTGGGCAAGATGAATGGAGGTGGTGGATTTTCCCTCCAAGGGCACTGATGAACTAATAACCAAGACCTGGAGGGGTTTATCGGGGGTTAAAAACGAGAGGTTAGCATTTAAGGAACGGAAAGCTTCGAGGAAAGGGGTCGTGCGGTAGCGGTTCCCCGTGCTGCCATAGCGATCGCCCCTCGGCACCGGCAACATTGGCGTTGTTTCTTTTTCAGACTGCGCAGTTTTCCCCCGGCGCTGGCGAAACTCTTTACGGAAGGGAATCACGCCCAACAGCGGAATCCGTACCATTTCCTTCAGATCTTCAGCGGAGTGGAACCGCACATCGAGTTTTTCAACAATCAACATTGCCCCCACCCCTGCCACCAGGCCAGCCATCACCGCCACCGCCATCCCCCGGGTGACATCGGGGGCAATGGGATACATGGGCAAATCCGGCGCGTTGAGCAGCTCCCAGGAGGTCGTCCGTTGAGCCGATTCAATCTGGAGATCCTCCTGCACCGCCAGGAAACGATTGAGGCTTTCCGTCGCCACACTTAATTGCCGTTGTAAATCCATATATTGGCGACTCAGATCGGCAAAGCGATTTAAATCCTGACGGGTTTGGTTTTCCGCCAGGGCGAGGGCCGCCGATCGCACCTCCAGCACCATCTTTTCATTGGTGGCGCCGATAAAATCCTGGGTCAATTGCAACCGAATCGGGTTGGGAGAAGCGGCGAGGGATTTTGCCTCATCTCCCGCTGCCTCCCCTAACACCGCCTGGGCTTCTGCTTGAATCAAGGGCAACAGTTTTTCCCGCTGGGCCCGTAACCCGACAATCGTCGGATTTCCCGCCGTAAACCGTGCTGACTCTAAGGCCAGTTGGGTTTCAATGTCCTGGAGTTGATTGAGTAAGTTTTGGTATCGGGGCGCTTCGCTGAGGGCAGCTACCACCATGGCTTGATTTAAATCCAGATCCAGTTGCCCTTGTAATGTCTGGGTGAGCGATCGCACCTCGTTCAAAGTCGTCCGGGCGGCGCGACTTTCCTCACTGAGGCGATTGAGACGCTCCGCGACGCTTTGCCCTTGAACATCCGGGTCAAGGATGTTATGGCGTTGTCGAAAGGCTTGTAGGTCATTTTGCAGCGTGTTCACCCGCTCTTCGAGGATGGGTAGCTGCTCCTCCACAAAGCCTAAACCCTTTTGACGGCCGGTTTGCTGCTCCATTTGGGAATAGGCAATTAAACCTGCGGCCAGTTTATCCAAGACAAATTGAATTTTATGGGGGTCAGAGTCCTGGTAGCTCACCTCCATAATTTTCGTGCCGACAATTTGGGAAACATTGAACGCCCCCACTAAGGCCCCATAATCTACTTCTGGGTATTGGGTCTGAATCTGCTCAATGATCGGCGCTAAGACTGCGGGACTCCGCAACACTTCAATTTGCGTTTCATAGTCAAAATCGAGGCCCAACTGGCCAATCAGCCGCTGACTGAATTGGTCAAACTGTTGTTCGCTGGCGATCGGCTCCACCAAAAGGCGGAACTGACTGCGGTAGAGGGGATCTTCTTGTAAAACTCGCATCCCCATGACGGATGTCACCGCTGTTCCCACCAGTAATAAAATCCACCACCGCCGCCGCAACATCGACAGGGCAAGGCGAAAGTTAAAGCTATCTTCGTCGCTGTTCCCCTGAAGCGTGACAAAGGGATCACCGGTATTCTGGGAAGACGGTGGTATGGGGCCGGGAGGGCGCGGCGGTAGATGGGGTTGAGGATTGAGGTTAGACACCATAGGGTCAAAAAGTGGAGCCAAGGGCTAAAGCCGCACGGTATCCTCCCATGATAATCCGCACGAAGGGAGTCTTGACATCCTCCCCGGCCTAAAGGCACGGGGATTCCCAGTCTGTCCACATTAAGT
>RECT01000332.1 GCA_007693875.1 Spirulina sp. DLM2.Bin59 | reverse complement strand
CCGAGATCTAGCTCAAAGTCAGGGAGGGGGTAGGGTGTAGCGCCAAGGGTAAGCTGGATCGGTGCTAGGCGTAGGGTTTGGGGGTTTGCCAATGCTAGGCCGCTTTGGAAGATGATCCCCCTTGGCCCTTGACCATCCGTCCTTTGGCCCTGAAGTTGCAGGCCGTCGGGCTTCAAAATAGCCGTTTCCCAGACGATCCGCGATGGCGCAGCGATCGCCCCCAATTGTAACCCGATGTCGGGGGGAATAATCTGGGCGATCACCTCCCCTAAACCCTGGGTTAACAGTGCAGATCCCAAAGAAGCCTGGAGATCCTGCACCGTTAACCGCACCGAGCCCGTCACCGGCACTGGTGCTAAGAGGCGAAAGGGCTTCCCTTTGACCATTTCCCCCACATTGATCTGAATGGTTTGGGCGGTGATTTCCCCATGGCTTAAGTGAATGCCTTGATATACCGCCTGATCAGCCTTGAGCGTCACTTGGGGAATCTGCCCCCGGAGTAATTGTTGATTTTTACTGGTGATCTGGATTTGGAGGTTATCGACGTGATCCAGTTGCGATCGCAACCACAGCGCAACAGCCGGAGACAAAACCCCACTGACCCAACCCGAAGCTGGCAACATTTTCATTAATATTTCTGTGCAAAATTCTGAAATGGTTGAAGTTTTTTAATCAGTCCAAGGGAGAATATGGCTAGATCGAGATAATTGGCCCATGACAGCCTGAAAAGCCGCCAAAAAATCCTGTAATATTTGTACATAGTTTAAACCCCCAGGGTTCGGGTCATTGCTGACCCCCTGGCTCCCCTACCGATTTTGCACCATTCATGGCCGAACGCATTCAAAAAATTCTTGCTCAATGGGGGATTGCCTCCCGACGACACGCTGAACAATTTATTGCAGCGGGGCGAGTGCGTGTCAATGGCCAGGTGGCAACCCTGGGGCAACAGGCAGATCCAAGGGGCGATCGCCTGGAACTGGACGGCAAAATTCTCACCCCCAACCAAACCGCCGATCTCGTTTACATTCTGCTCAACAAACCCCGTGGCGTGGTGTCCACCTGTGCCGATCCCCAAGGACGGCGAACGGTTTTAGATTGCCTCGAACCCCAATGGTGTAGGGATTACCGCCTTTATCCCGTCGGCCGTCTCGACACCGACTCAACAGGTGCTATTCTACTAACGAATGATGGTGTACTCACCCTCAAATTGACCCACCCCCGCTATCATCTCGCCAAAACCTATCATGTCTGGGTTCAGGGCCATCCGCCCCCCGCAGTTCTCCAGCAATGGCGGCAGGGCATACCCCTCGACCACCATCGAACTCAACCGGCTCAGGTGACAATTCTCAAAACGCAGCCAGAGCGAACGCACCTGCGCATTGTGTTAAAAGAAGGGCGAAACCGCCAAATTCGGCGTATGGCCACGGAACTGGGGTATCCAGTTTTACAATTACACCGGGTGGCAATCGGGACATTAAGCCTTGATGTGTCCCGTGCCAAACCCTTGGCGAGCGGGCAATACCGGATACTGACCCCCGCCGAACTCGCCCGCCATTTCACGAATCACCATTCTCTCAATCCTCACTTGCCTAACCCTATTGCGGAGAAGCCTCTATGCAAACCCCAAACCAGCCCTTAACACCAGAGCAAGGGGAAAAGCTCAAAGAATTGGGTCTTTATCTCCATGAAGTGCGCCGCAAGCGCGCCCTCTCCACGGAGGCTTTAGCAAAACAAACCCGCATCCCCCTTCGCTTGATCAAGGCGATCGAAGCCGCCGATGGTTCGGTTTTGCCGGAGCCAGTCTATATCCAAGCTCTGGTTCGCCGCATTGCCAATGCGCTCCATCTCAACGGCCAAGAATTGGCGGCAGCCTTTCCGGTGGAAACCCATTGGCAATCGATTCGTCCCACTTGGAAACCCGTATCTAGTTCCCAATTGCGCCCCTTCCATATGTACTTGGTGTACATTGCGGTGTTGATTGGGGCGGTTAGCGGTTTGTCCATCTTAATTAAGCCATCGGGGCCCCAACTAGCCACGGACAACAGCAACGTTTCTGTAGACTCTGCCCCGGTTTCCTCTGCGCCGGTACAACCGGCACAGAATGTGTCGTCTAACCCCCCTCCAACCCAAGCGCCCCCTAGCCAACACACAGAGGCGCAAATTTCCAATGATCGCGTGGTGGTTTCGATGACGCTTCAGGATGATTGTTGGTTGCGGGTGGTGGCAGATGGTGAGGTTGCCTTTGAGGGTACGTTACCCAAAGGGGAGAAACGCACTTGGGAAGCTAAAGAGCAAATCACGATTATGGCGGGCAATGCGGGCGGTGTCGTGGTGGCCATTAACAACGAAGAGGCGAGACCCTTGGGCAATCCCGGCGCAGTCCAAACCGTTACCTACCGCCCCCCCAGTGGGGATCAATCCTAAGGGGTGGCAGGAGTTTCTTCGCATTATTTGGATGATTCGTGATTCATGGGGGAGCATTAACCGCTTCCCTTTTTCAGGTTGGCCGATGCCGCAGGGGCAATTCCAGGGTAAAGGTACTGCCTGCCCCTAGGGTGGAGGTGCAGTAGAGGCGGCCGCGATGGGTATTGGTGACAATTTGGTAGCTGGTGGATAGCCCCATGCCGGTGCCGGTGCCGATGGGTTTGGTGGTGAAGAAGGGGTTAAAGATTTTGGCTTGAATCTCTGGGGTGATGCCAACGCCGTTGTCTTCAATGGCGATCGCCACTTGATCCCCGCCCAACAGGCGGGTGTGAATTGTAATCCGACCTTGATAGGCTGGGTCGGATGCGGGGTTGATGGTGTAGTGGCGATCGTTCACCGCATCAATGGCATTGGCCAGCAAGTTCATAAACACCTGATTTAACAAACCGCCATAGCATTCCACCGGAGGCAATGGGCCATAATTCCTGACGATCTCAATGGCGGGTGCGCCACTGCGGCCGCTGGTGCGGCTTTGTAAAATCACGAGGGTACTATCAAGATTTTCGTGAATGTCGGTTTCTTTCAGTTCCGCTTCATCGAGGCGGGAAAAGGTGCGGAGAGATTTGATAATATCGCGAATCCGTGCTGCGCCCACTTGCATTGATTCGAGGGTTTTGGGGAGATCACGGGCGATAAACTCCAGATCCACATCTGCCATTAACTCGATAATTTCCTCGTGTGGGTCGGGGTAATGGGTTTGGTAGAGATCAATGAGTTCGAGAAGATCGTGGGCATAGTTGGCGGTATGGGTGAGGTTGCCGTAGATGAAACTCACCGGGTTATTGATTTCATGGGCAATCCCCGCCACCAACTGCCCCAGGCTGGACATTTTTTCCGCTTGGATGAGTTGAATTTGCGTTTCTTGCAGTTCCCGATAGGCCTGCTCTAATTCCTGACTTTTCGATTGGGATTCTTGATAGAGTTGGGCTTGATAGATGGCGATCGCCACCTGATTGCCAATATTCTGCAATAACTCCAGTTCATCAGGTTGCCAGGGGCGATCGCGCCCCACCCGCCCCATTTCAAACCCGCCAATTTTGCCCCCAGCGGTATGAATCGGCAGCATAAAATAGAGATCAATATGGACATCTTGACAGAATGCCTTGAGAAACTCATCCGTTGTTTCATTGACATCTAAGCCATAGGTTTGATTGGTAAAAACATGGTCGAATAAACGCGGAAATTCAGTAACTTCATAGGAACCTAACCAGCTTTTCATCCCCGGTTGACGCTGCTCAACAACAACATCCCATTCCGGCGGATCTCGCTCCTCTCGATACCAGCCAAAGGCGCAAACATCGACGCCAATTTCTGTAAAAATAGCATTGACTGCATTTTGCACAATGGTTTCTAAATTCAAAGAATTACGAATCTCGGTGCTAATTTCATTTAACAATTGGCTCCGTTGCACCAATGCTTTTAAGGCCGATTCAGCCTCTAACCTTGCCGTGATATCCCGAGCGGCGGCGTAAATTGAATTTTCATAGGGAGCCGCAGACCATTCAACATAGAAGTAGTTACCGTTTTTACCACGATAGCGATTGACAAAGGATGTAACTTTATTTTGATCCCCTAAATGGGCGATCGCCCCTAGGGTAGATTCAAGATCATCGGGATGGATAAAATCAAGAAATGGTTTGCCTTCAAGTTCTGCCAACTCATAGCCTAAACTGCGTGACCAGGCTCGATTAAGACGGCGAAAATTACCTTGTAAATCCGCAATACATAGCAGTTCTAAACCCACATCGAAAAATTGCTCAAGTTCAAATTGAGCTTGTTTTTTAACCGTAATATCACTAAATAACCCAATAAATTTAAGGGGATGACCGGCTTGATCTCGCTCTAAAATTTTGCCCCGGGAAAGTATCCATTTATAAGAGCCATCGCCATGGCGCAGACGATGTTCACTTTCATAAATTTCGGTTTCCCCCTGGAGATAGGCAGACATAACTCCATAGGCGGTTTCTCGATCCTCCGGATGCAGACGACTATCCCAATCTGCCGTAGTATGGGTTAACTCCTCCTCCGTACAACCCAAGAGCAAAAGCCACTCTGGGGAATAGCTCACCGCGTTGGTTTGGAGATTCCATTCCCATACCCCATCCCCCACCCCTTCAAGGAGGAAATCTAAACGGGCTTTACTTTCCCGCAGGGCAATTTCGGCTTGCTTGCGATCATCAATAAAGCTGGCAATCCCTAAACAAACGTTCTCTTGATCTGGCCCCTCCTGCAATGGGGCTAAATTAGCAGAATGCCAATAATATTGACCATCAGCATGCAAAACCCGATACTCTAGCCCCCGCACGCGCTCCCCCTGCAAGGTTGCCTCAAAGCCACTAACACAAATATGGAGATCTTCGGGATGAACTATTTCCGCAAAAGACCGTTGGGTTAAATCCGTCAGTTCATAGCCCATGACGGTTTTAAATGTGGGACTGACATAGGTAAACAGAGAATTTTGATCTGCAATAAACACCATGTCATTAATGTTTTCAACAATGTTGCGTAATCTGTTTTCGCTATTTTCGAGAGCCAGTTTTTTGACTTGCTTTGAGGTGATATCCCGAAGAACGGAGAGGTGGAGATGGGGCAAAAAATGGGCGGTGGCGGTGTAGCTGATCAGGCGGCGATCGCCCTCCCCCCGTAACAGGGAAAATTCCCCCTCGGCTGTGCCTTGGCGGAGGAAATCTTGCCAGGTTTGCTGAAAGTCCAGTTCTAAACTGGCAAAATCCTGGATAGATCGCCCGACAATTGCCGCTGCGGGGAGGCCAAATAGGTCGCAGGCGATGGCATTGGCGGCAACATACTCCCCCTGATCATTGGCAATTAAGAGACCATCTAAACTGGCATTAAAGAGGGCTTGAAATGCTGGATTATCCTCACCAATCGTTCCATTCCCTGTTTTGAGGGTTGGGGCTGTTTGGGTCTCAACAGTTCCTTGCTCAAAACGCTGATTCCCATCTAGTGCAAGGTTTTGACGGGAGAAAATTGTTGTCGAAACTTGGTGGGGATAGAGCATAATCCAACAAACGTCAGGCAACTCTAACCTTAACCTGTCCCATGATCGATCTTGGCGATCTCGAATCAATCCTTAACACCAGATGGAAGGGAGTTAATCTGTCTCATCGGGTTGAGGATCAACCTCGGGTTCAGGGGCAGCGGTGGGGGCGGCTTCATCGGCAGCTTTTTCCGGGATCAGGTTGGCCTCGTCATCTTGTTCCAGTTCATCAAAGAAGGGTCTGATGTTCTTGGGGAGAATGGGATCGGAGAGGAGGGGTTTGCCGCGATCGATGCTGGAGGGGGGAGCATCGGGTAGGGGTTCGTTGATCCCGGCTTCGGTGACGGTGCGGCCGCGACTGACGAAGAGGACGAGCTTGAGCGATCGCCCCACCTGCTGGCTAATAAACTTCTGCATTTCCTGCACCTGTTTCGGGGTAATTTCCTCCACCATGTCGCTCACCACCTGGACATTGAGGTACACTACCGGCGGCCGCGCTGACCAATCAATGCGGGTATCTAACAGGGTGACATCCCGTTGACCGATGGTGAGGGTGTTCCGCACCAGCAGGGCGCGGATATAGTCCTCTGCCCGGACGCGGCGGACTTGGGCGGCGAAGTTCGTCCCCAAGGGGATCGCGAGGATGGCAACGGAAATCACCGCCCAAAGCAGGGAATGGCTCATTTGCGTATAACCGGCGAGCATGAACACCACCATGCAGGCCAGGATAATGCCAATCAAGTTGGTGAGGTAGAGGAGGAAAGCCTGTTGGCTAAA
>RECT01000084.1 GCA_007693875.1 Spirulina sp. DLM2.Bin59 | reverse complement strand
CGTGCCATCGTAGGCATCCACCACCACTTTCACCGAATTGCGAATGTAGTTAAAGGCGGGGTTAATGGGTTCGGCATAGGGGAAGCGGTTGCTGATCGTGTAGGCATCGAGAAACCATTGCATCCGGCCATTGGTGATCACGAGGTAGGGATCTTGATCCAACCGCAGGAAGGGGGCCAACCGTTGGACGCGATCGCGCACTTGGCGATGGTAATGGATGCGGGCTTCGGGGGTGAAGTAGTTGGAAATGAGGATCTTCAGATCAGCGCGATCGAGGGCATAGAGCAAGCGATGCCAGATCGTGGGAATGGGCACACCCCCTAAACCGCTGTAGCGATTGGCGGCATTTTCCTGGCCAATGGGATAATCGAACTCATCGGTTCCCATGCCGGTGAAAATAAATTGATCCGTGGCCTCCCCGTAGTAGATCCGGGGCTGATCCAACACCAGATCGGTGTTAATCACGGGGGGAATATCTTGAATGAAAAATTCCGGTTGCCCCTGGGGTGTCACCCGATTCACCGGACTCATGGCCAAGCCATAGCCGTGGGTATATTTCAGCCGTTGGTTAACCCAAGTTTTCGCCCGTTCGGGGACGCGGCCATACTCCAGTTCCCGAGCGGAGAGCATCACCTGACGATAGTTCTGCTCCAGGGTGTAGCGATCCAGATCCACATCTTGGAAGCGGTAATACAGCCGCAGTTCTTGGACTTCCCGATAGGTACTGAGGAGGGGGCGATAGTCCCAGAGGCGGATGTTATCAATGGTGGCGCGGTTGGCCTGGAGGACTGCCTGGGTGAGGTTCGTTTCGACGGGGTAAACCTGACGGTCGATGCGATCGAGGCCGTAGGCTTGGCGGGTCAAATCAAGATTGTATTCAATATAGGGGGTTTCTTTCGTGAGTTCGTTGGGGGCAACGGAGAGTTGTTGTTCCAACAGGGGAATGAAGGGGAGGAGAAAGGCGATCGCCCCATAGCCCGCCAAGACCACGAGGGCTAAAACCACACCATTGCGGCGCAACGACCACCCCAACAACCCCACCGCCACGGCCCCTAAGAGGCTCAACACCGCCAACACCCACAGGCCGGAATGGGCATCGGCATAACCGGCCCCAAACACCACGCCATCGGCGGAATAGAGGAGGTCAAACCTTGCTAGCCAATAGCTCCAGGCAATCAGCAGCAATAGGGCCATGGTGAGGAGGGTTAAATGGGCCTTGGGGCGGCCAATGATCACATTTTGCCAACCGCGCCCCAGATCCAGCGTCCCCTTAAAGATGTACACCGGCACAGTGGTTAATAGGCCAATCACCACCAGATATAAGCACCAATTTTTCACCAATTGGTAAAAGGGCAGCGTGAAGGTATAGAACCCCACATCCTGGCTAAAAATCGGATCCAGTAGATTAAAGGCAGTGGCATGGCGAAACTTGAGGATCGTTTCCCAGGCGTTGATGAAGCCACTGGCTCCACTGAGGGCCCAGAAGATCGCTAACCCCAAAGCCAAGAGATTAATCATGGCCTGCACCGGCATCCCCTCCGGGGCAAAACCGGCTTTGACACGAAACACACTGTAGCGAGTGAGGTTGAGGGCGAGGCGATAGTTGCCCCAACTGAAGAGGAAAAAGACCAGGGCGGAAATCCCCCAGGAGAGCGATCGCCCCACCGTTAATGTCAGTAATACCGGCTGTTGCTCCAGACTGCCATACCACCACCATTCCGTGATCCAATGGATCAACGGTGAAACGATCAGCAGCCCTCCCAGGAGGAGAGCCGCAAAAACGAGGGTTAATTTTGAGGATAAGCGCACAGTCCGGGGCCCCAACAGGTGAAAGCCCCTCGATTTTAGCTCAATTTGCCGAGGGGTTTATGGGGCCGCCGGGCTGGGCGAACCCGATGATCACCACCACCGCAGGGCCAAATAACCCCGCTCCGGTTCACTGGTTTCTACTTCCGTGGGCCAGGGCATCGGCTTGTAGGTACGAAACAGGTGATCCCACCAATCCACCCCTAAGCCAAAATTGTGATGCCACATGCCGTGCTTATGGTGGATATAGTGAACGGGCATCTTCATCCAGAAGCATTTGGTGGGGTTTTCATGCTGAAGCTGGTGGGCATAGGCGGAAAAAATGGCGTAGGCGAGGGCACCGAGGAGCCAACCTAAACCGGCCTGCCAGGAGAGGAGAAAGAAGGGGAGCATGGCCAAACTGGCCCCCTTGATATAATCGAGAAATTCCCAAACAACCCCTTGACCGGTGTTGCGGCGGTGATGGTCGCGGTGGCGTTCACCAATACGGGCGTTAGCGTGCATGAGGCGATGCACCCAATATTCCACAAAGCTAGAGAAAACAAAGGCACTCACAAAAAGGAAAATCGGTAGCATAGATAATTTTCGCGGCGGGTCATTAAATATTGTTTTGCACCATTAGACGGGGCTTAATCCAGGACTGGCATAGCCTGAGGGACAGTCTCACCCCTGTCACTATCCCCTTGAACCATTGCAACTAAAGTCTGCTATGATTCTAGCTCAAAGATTGTTACAAATTTTAACTAGGAGTATGGGATGGAACTGGCTCCAACGTTAACTGGTCATACCGTCCAAAATCGAGTCAGGGCAGCGGGGATTAATCCCCACCATTGGTATCCGGTCGCGTGGTCGTCACAACTGCGGCGGGGTAAGGTTTTGCCGGTGCAGGTTTGGGGGCAGGCGATCGCCCTCTTTCGGGATGACCAGGGCCAAGTTCATGCCCTTGAAGATGCCTGTCCCCACAAGGGGGTGGCGCTCCACAAGGGCGAAGTGCAAGGCCAAAATTTAACATGCCCTTACCACGGTTGGCAGTTTGCCCCCGATGGCCGCTGTGTGGCCATTCCCTACTTTCCCCCGGAGCAAAAGCTCCCCTGTGTCCAAGCGCGTCGCTACCCCGTCCAAGACCAGTACGGTATGGTCTGGGTGTTTCCTGGGGATGGGGAGCAGGCCCCGACGGTTCCCCTACCATCTGTGCCCGAATACGATGACCCCCAATGGTTAAGGGTGGCCATTCCGGGCCAGTTCAATGCTCATTTTTCCATCTGTAATGAGAACACAATGGATGTGTTTCATGGCTTTCTGCATCGCAACCTCCAGGGGTGGTTTAATCCCAAGCTGCTGCAACTGCGCCAATCGGATACCTTGGTGGAGGCCGATTATCAGGTGTCGTATCAGGGCTGGCTGAGTCAGTTTTTAGGGATGGGGCGCAGGGGCGATCGCATCACGACGCGGACGATTTCCATCCAATACCGTTATCCCCACTATGCCAATAGCCTTGAGGGGGTCTCCAAGATGTATTTGATGCGTTTACCCGTTTCTCCCACCGAAACGCGCTCATTCACATTATTATTCTTGAAAATCCGCTTACCCCAAACCCTGACAAAGATGATCCGCCCCCTGTTGTCTCGCGTCATTTGGCGATTTCTATTCAAACCCTTCCTCGATCAAGATGTCGAAATGGTCGAAAGCGAGCAACAAACCTATCACAATAATCCCCAACGTCACTATATTGAGGTGAACCCGGCGATTATTGCCCTCCAACGGGTCATGCTCAACCAAGCCCACGGCGCAGGTTTTCATCCTGCTCTGCCCTACCCATCCCTGGATGCTACACCATCAGTAGCGATCCCGTCCCGCTGAATCTCGCCCATTTTCCCATCTAGTTCTCAGTTTCCTAAGGAGTGAACGGTGCAAGTTGTTAAAGAGTATATGCAAGGGCTGTACGATAGCGGCCTCTATCCGGAAAAGTTTATTTGTCATCAAAAACACGGCAATATTGTCGAACTTGAAGAAGCTTCGACTGGCATTCGCCGCACGGTTTTGACCTTCTGCACCAATGATGTGCTGGGGATGGTGCAATCGGAGGCAGTGCGTCAAGCTGCCGTTGATGCGATCATGCAGTATGGCACGTCCAATAGTTCCTGCTCGGTGCTCAGTGGTCGCATTGATCTCCATCGTCAATTGGAGCAGGAGATTTCCGCCTTTAAGGATCTCCCCCATACCCAATTGTTTTTGAATGCCTGGATGGCCATGCAGGCCTTGATGGATGGTTTTTGCCATTTAGCGATGCCGGTGCCCGGGTTCCAAAATACCCGCCAAACCCTGATCCTCACCGATGTCCTCAACCATGGCTGTATTGTGTCGGCGGTGGTCAATGCCGATAACCGCTCTGGGAAGGTGTTTAGCTATAGCCCCGATGTGCGGGTGAAGCCCTACCGCCATTGTGATATGGCGGATCTGGCGCGGAAGTTACGCCGTTATGCTAAACCGGGCGATCGCATTCTCGTCGTCTCCGATGCGGTGTTTTCCATGGATGGGGATTTAGTCCCCCTGCCGGAAATGATCGAGGTGCTCGCCCCCTACCCCGGCAGCGTCATTGTCATGGATGAAGCCCATGCCAGCGGCGCGTTGGGAGCCACTGGGCGGGGAATTTATGAACATTTCGGCATCACCCCCCAAATGGTATTGGATCGGGGTCTTGTGCCCTTGATCATGACCACCTTCTCGAAGTTTGCCGCCTCTGCTGGGGCGGCCATCAGTAGCCATAGCCGGGAATTAATCGATCTGCTGGATGTTTCCCCTACCTCCATCGGTACGATTTCCCTACCTCCGCCAGTGACCGCCGCCGCCTTGGAAAGTATTCGCCAAGTGCGTCAACGGCCGGAGTTGGTGCAGCGGTTGCAAGCCAATAGCCGCTATTTGCGATCGCGCCTCATTGAGCACGAATTCGACCCCATCGGCGAAACCAATGTGGTGCCGGTGATTCTCCCCCCGGAATTGGAGCCGAAGGCCTTTGCTAACCGTTTAATGGTGGAGCATGGCATCTGGGTTTCCCCCATTTGGTTCATTGCCAAGCCCCGCCTGCGGATCACCGCCAACGCCCTCCATACCACCGAGGACATTGATCAACTGGTGGCGGCGATGGTGGAAACCCGCGAAGCCCTCTACCCAGTGAAAACGGCCACCCTGACCGCTTAACCCCAAAACCATTATCAATTCAGGATCGGGCTACCCCAAGGTAGCCCTTTTTTTGTCTGAACATTAAAAATCACGAGAATTTGACGGTAGGCGGAATTGAGACTGTTATAGTTGAGGAAGAAGCAAGGTTGGGGGGTGTTCCTGGAAACGTCCCTAAAGATAATGGGTGCTTAACAAAATTGTGCTTGATGACAAGGGGAGTTTGCACCTTGGGGTGAAGGTGGTCAGTTTCCCCAAGACCGCTGGCCTAACCCTAACATTTGCTCTGTTTGTGCTGAAGTGGAAATAATTATGTTCTCGCAACTCCTCCCGGTTCAACCTGTGTTTGCTCAGGAGTCAGCGGCTCCAGCCTCAGATCCCGCAGTCCCAAACCCAGCGACAGAGGGTGGGGGTAGTTTGCTTTGGATTGGAACGACGGTGGTACTCATTTTGGTGTTGGCGGGGGGAGTGGCTTACACCAAGATCAATATTTACGATAAATTCCAGAAGGATCTGAAATTTGAGCGCTACAAGGCCCAGGACTTGCAGAAACGGTTGAAGCTGGCCCTGAAAACGATTCAAAAAATGGAGGCAAACCCCGATCTAATCCACTCCCGGGAGTTTAACCTCGATTATTTACGGTTGCGGATGGATGAGGAGGTTTTCCATTATGCCATTGTCAATCAGATCAAGATTCGCGTTAAACAGTTGATCAGTGTGGCCCTACGCCCCAGTACAGCAACCCATCAGGTGGGGATTGCGAATACAGGGGGCCGTCAGATCGATGAAACCTTTGATGTCACCTATGAAACGGAAACCCGGGGTAAGCGGACAAAGCGGGTCTTGTTCCGGACGCAAATTAAGCTGACAAAACTGCCCACCCAATCCACATCGACGACGATTAACCAAATTATTGATTGCATTGAAAAATTCCTCAGCCCCAACGAGGATCATGACAATTGGCAACCGACCATTCAAGGGCGGGTGGCCAAGATGGATTGGGATCAAAAGGCAAAACCGACACCGCTGTTGGTGCTGGAACAGTCGGGGGATGGCGTGAATGTCAGTTTCCGCACCAATCCCAACCGCCGGGCGGGGGGGCCACCCCCGGCTCCGCCGAAAACCAGTGGCACCCCGAAACGGCGATCACCCACCGATGCCGCAGCAAAACCCGCCACTGGTGGCAAAACAGCCTCAAAATCCCGTCCTTCTTCCCCGAGGGGCGGGTCTGCCAAGCATTAAGGATTAGGTGGTGGCGTGGGCGCGATCGCTCACCAAAATTAATGGGTTTGAAGCCCCGCCCTTTTAGGGCGGCTTTTTTCGTCC
>RECT01000331.1 GCA_007693875.1 Spirulina sp. DLM2.Bin59 | reverse complement strand
CCCCCACCACAACCCCCTTAAGCAGTCGTAGCCAATTGACGTTAAAAGCCCTGGGGCCTGTGGAAGTGGGCATGACCATCGCTGAGGCGGAAGCCGTTACCGGCCAGACCTTTCGGGAGCGCCCCAGTGGCGGGGAAGCCTATGGCTGTCGTTATTACGAGGTGGAGGGGCTTGAAAAGGTGGCGTTTATGGTCACCGATGATGTGATTACCCGGGCGGAGATCTGGCGCGAAGACATCACCACCCGCAGCGGCGCAAAAATTGGTGATTCCGCCGCCAAGATTCGTAACCTTTACCCCGGCCAGATCGAATCGGAACCCCATGAATATTTTCCCGGTGGGGAATACTTAATTTTCACGCCCCAGGAGCCGGAAAATCAAAACTATCGCGTTTTGTTTGAAACCAATGAGGCGGGGGAAGTCACCACCATCCGCAGCGGTCAACTGCCGGAAGTGGGCTTTATTGAAGGCTGTGTTTAAGGCTCATCTCCCAACGCCAACAACTCTGTGAACAAAATTGCCACTGACCCGGAGAGGATGACCGCGTAGTCTTCATTCATCGTCAGTAAACCAGTTTTGTCGTCAAAATCCAAGAGCAGATCCCCCAATGTCATCACTGCCTTTTCGTTCAGGGACTCAATTAAATCCGCCACCGTCAACCCCGCCGCCGTGCTGATGGTTTTCACCTCAGTTTCATCCTGAGCCAAAATGGCTCGGATGGCGGCCCGATCGCTTCTGGTGAGGGTGTGGAGGAATTCGTGCCATTCACTGGCAAGGGCATAGAGGCGATCGGGAAGTTCCGGCTGCTGGAGGGCGGCCAGTTCCTGCTCTAGGGTGGTGACTTGGGTTTGGGTGGCAATCAGGTGGTCTTGTTCTTGCCGCAACGCCCCTTGCAGTTGGGTATATTTTGCCTCTAAGTCCCCATAGGCCTCCTGGCGGGCCTTGAGGATGGTTTCCTGGTGTTTAATTTGGGCGAGGAGTTCCTGCTGCTGGTTGTGGAGCACCGTTAGGGCAGGGATGAGGGCATCCTGTTCCTGTTGGAGGCTGGTGAGCCGCTCTTGCAGCTCCGCCTCGGTGTGTTGGAGGGTGGCTAACTCTGGTTCTAACTGGGCGGCGGCGGCTTTGAGATCTGTCACCACGCCATCGAGATCATCCCGTTGGTTTTTCAAACGGCTCAGGCTGTGGCGTAGCTGGGCGGTTTCCTGCTGGAGGGTGGCCTTAATTTGCTGCAATTCCACCTGTTCCCCTTGGAGGGCATCAAGGGCCTCCTGCTGATCAAGAATGTCCGTTTGGGCCACTTCGATCGCCTGATTAAGCCGTTGGAGATACTGCTCCTGCTGTTGTTGGGCGAGGGGGTCGGGGGGTGGGGGCGCGTTGAGGGATTGGGAGTAGGTGGGGGGCTGAATTTGTTGGAGTTCGTGGATCAGTTCGTTGCGATATTGATGGAGTTCGGCAATGCGATCCAAGAGGCGATCGCGCTCCAATTCCAAAGACTGCAAATTATGCTCTACTTCCCCCTGGGTTTGCAAAGCGGCATTAACCGCTTGGTGTAGGGTTTGGCGTTGGGCTTGGAGGCCATGGATTTGATGGCGGAGGGAGTTGCGCTGGTGGCGATCACGCTGGCGATGGCGCAGTTCCGTCACCAAGGCTGTGCCATACCCCACCGGCACGGTAATCACCCCCGTAACGACCGCTGGCGTAATTTGCCGGTGGAGCAATAACCCCAACCCCAACCCCACCCCAAAGGTGAGGAAGCCTAAGATAAAATGATCCAAAAATGGCGTTTGTGGCGATCGCATCGACCCCTAAGGCGTCCTCTCCCGTTATCCCCTCAATCCTACCGCCTCGGCTCCCTTTCTATTCACGCCCCATCGCCAAAAAAAAAGATGTAGCCTCGCTACATCTTGATCAACAGGGGGAAGGGCGGCAACGGCGTTCCGTTTAGCTTTTGGATTCCGTCTGACCCAAAACTTCAGCTTTGAGATTGTGAAACTCTTGAACCAACTCACTGCGGGTTTTCGATTGCAGGAGGTAGCGATAAACAAACCAAGCGGTGTAGGCGATCCCCACCAACTCAAACACAGGGGCCAACAGGGGCACATCATTGATCGCAGATAACAAAGCAAGGGTGAGCTTAACCGTGATAATCCCCGCAATAATCAAGCCGACGGTGATTAAGGGTTGTTGGTAGTCCGAGAAAAATTTACCGAGGTAATCGGGCAATTTCGCCAAAAATTCTGAAACCGGCTCTAGCCACTCCTGCCATTCTTGGCCCGCCGCTGGGGAGGATGCCGGGGCAATGGCACCGGAAGGCTCATTTTTTATACCCGCAGACTGTGGTGTCGTTGGGGTTTCTGTATCTTGAACATTGGGTTCCATAGCGTTTCTTCTCCTATCGTCAAAAGGGAATGGGTGGTTGTGATTGAGCGCGACACTTTCAACAGCAAACAGCGAACTCTTGCTAATCTTATAGCAATTTTAACCAAAACCCATAGGTCTGCACCGCGCTCAATGGGGCCATGGACTGGCGAAAATCAGCCCGGAAATCGCCAATTTTGCAGCCATGATTGCCGTTTAAACCTCCGTTCCATTGCCACTGCGATACTGCATCAGTCGGGCATAGTCCCCCAGGGCATAGCAGGCGGTGCGGAGACTGCTGAGGGCCTGCTGCTCAAGGCGGCGATCGCCCCATTGCCTAGCCAATTCCAGCCGTTTTTCATAATGACCAATGGCCTCCTCCCCATGGCCGAGGGCCTCATAGGCCACCGCCATACTCCCGTGGGATTGCTCTTCCGCCCGCAGATCCGCTAACTCCTGGGCCAGGGCCAGGCGTTGTTGACTATACAGAATGGCCTGCTCATAATCCCTCACACTGTAGGCCGCATTACTTAAATTCCGCAACAGTTGCAGGGCAGTGCGCTGCTCCCCCTGATCCTGGGCGAGGGTGAGACGACGTTCATAGTAGGCGATCGCCTCCCGATAATCCCCCAGGGAGTAGTAGGCATTACCGAGATTTTTAAGGATTTGGGCGATCGTTCTGACATCCCCCAGGGATTCGGCAAAGGTCAGGGCCCGCTTTTGACAATGAATCGCCTCCTGATGATTGCCTTGGGCCTTATGGGCTAAACCCAAGTTATTCAGCGTTGCCATTGCTCCGCTGCGATCCTTCAACCGCAGAAACAGCTTGAGGCCCCGCTGCTGCACATCCAGCGCCTTGGCATAATTGCCCTGATGGCGGTAGGTATTGCCCAACAAACTGAAAACCTGCGCTTTTAACCGTTGATCATTGAGGGTCGTTGCTATTTCTAAACCCAACTGGGCCACCGTTTGAGCTTGGGAATAGTCATTGTCGGAGTAGTAGGCTAAACCCAGGTAATAGAAGGCTTTGACCTGATTGCGGGGTTGCTTGGTTTGGGCGAACACATCTAAAGCCTGTTGGAGGACGAGAATGGCCTCTTGATTGCGTCCCTCCTGTTGATGTTGGATGCCCCGATCCAAGAGTTGCCCCCCCACATCAGAGACAGCACGACTAGACCCATCGACCTTTTCCGGTGCAAACCGGATCGTGGTCATGGGCTCATCACTATCACTACTAAACTGAATCGCCAATCGCTCCCCCCTGAACTGAGCAAATTAACTGTTTCTAGTCTATCTGGACTGATGGAGCCATGGTGGTTATTATCCCACCCCTCGTCACCTCAGCCAGAGTTCTGCAAAAAGTTGTGCGGTGGCCGGGGGGATTGGCGGGTATTGCGGATCCGGATCGCCTCAGCGGTGCGGGCCAGTTCCGAAATCCGCCGTCGCGGTGGGGGTTCCGGTTGGGTGGTTTTGGCATTCATGCAGTTGGCGAGATTATCGCGGGGGGCGATCGCCTCAAACTCCCGTAACATTTCCGCCGCCGTCTGATAGCGATCCTGGGGACTTGGCTGCAACATCCGGGTGAGAATCTGTTGAAAGCTGCGGCTAATTTCCACCTTATCCTGCCAATAGAGTTCACCAGTACGGGGGTTGCTTTTGAAATCCAGGGGGGCTTTACCGGTGAGGAGGTAAAGACAGGTGACACCGAGGGCGTAGATATCGCTGGCATAGACGGGACGGAGGGAAAACTGTTCCGGGGGCGCAAACCCCACGGTGCCGACAAAATGGGTCGTCACCCCCCCTTGCACACTACTATCGGCGACCTGAGCCAGCTCCGCTTTGACGGCCCCAAAATCAATCAGGACAATCTGCCGGTCTTGGGAAAGGATAATATTCTGGGGTTTGATATCCCGGTGAATCACCCCCTGGCCATGGACAAAATCCAGCAACTTCACCACTTCCCGGAGAATCCGCCGGACAATCGGCTCCGACTGCACCCCTTGACGGCGCACTAACCGGGCCAAGGTTGCCCCCTTGACATACTCCTGCACTAGATAAAATTCATCTTCGACGACGAAGTAATCCAACAACATCGGGATTTGGGAATGACTCCCCAGGGTGGCGAGGATTTTGGCCTCCCGCTTGAAGCGATGGCGGGCGGTGTCGAGGGCCTTTAACTCACTGACGCGGGGGCAAAGCTGTTTAATCACACAAAAGGGCTGGCCCGGCAGCACCATATCCCGCGCTAAAAATGTTACCCCAAAACCCCCGCGCCCCAGCATCCGTAGAACCAAGTAGCGATCGCGGAAGCGGGTGGGGGTTCCACAGAGTTTGCCCAGGATGGTTTGTTCAAACACATCACTGTGGAATTCCGACAGGTTAGCAGGTTGAAATGGCATGGTGTATCTGGCTAAAGATAAGGACTGACATCAAGTAGACAGTCTGATACTGATGAGCGAGGGAGTCGATCCATGGTGGATCGATCGCATTGGCGCCGGGAAAATGACAATTTAATGGCTTTGGACAATCTCGTCATCGGTATAAGGATGCCCCTTGTTAGATCTACACACACCCTGAAAAACTTTCCTGCCAAATCTTTAACGATGGTTAACCCTTAACAATGTTCGGGTCAGCATTTGGGGATGGGGGCTAGGGCAGGAAATACCCCATCACCAATGGCAAGGCTATCCCACAACTGAGTCATGGGTTGGCCCTGGAGGGCGATCGCCCTTGAGACCACAACCAAACCATAACGCAGATAGGGATTCAGCTTGATACTATATAGTATCGACTAAAACCAACCTGAAGTGACAAGTCTATGACCATGAATCTTAAACTCCGTGCTGCTTTAGCTCACCACAACGCCCTGAAAGTGATCAGTGGGTTGCACAATTTTGACGCGGGCCGGGTGGCGGCGACGGTGCAGGCGGCAACGGCGGGCGGGGCCACCTTTGTGGATATTGCCGCCGATCCAGATTTGGTGCGGTTGGCGCGGCAGTTGACGCCGCTGCCCATCTGTGTTTCGGCAGTGGAGCCGGCGCAGTTTGTGGCGGCCATGGCGGCGGGGGCTGACCTGGTGGAAATTGGTAATTTTGATAGTTTCTATGCCCAAGGCCGTCGCTTTGAGGCTCCGGAGGTGTTGGCCTTGACGCAACAAACCCGCGCCCTGCTGCCGGATGTGATGCTTTCTGTCACGGTTCCCCATATTTTAGAGTTGGATCAACAGGTGGAACTGGCGGAAGCTTTGGTGGTAGCGGGGGCGGATATCATCCAAACCGAAGGGGGCACCAGTAGCCAACCGCTCCATGGTGGCACGCTGGGCTTGATTGAAAAGGCGGCCCCGACGTTGGCGGCGGCCACGGTAATCAGCAAAGCTGTCTCGGTTCCCGTCCTCTGTGCTTCGGGTCTTTCCGATGTGACGGCTCCCTTGGCGATCGCCGCTGGGGCCGCGGGTGTGGGTGTGGGTTCCGCCATTAACCAATTGAATGATCCCGTGGCCATGGTGGCAGCGGTGCGGCGGTTAGTGGAGGCCATCGCCACCGTCCGGGTCGAAACTCCCGTGGCTTAAGCTATTGGGAAAGGATACTTAAACGCACGGTAGCCCCCGATGCTAGGGGTTGAGCACTGTTGATGATAATGCGATCGCTGGGGGTGAGGCCGGAGAGTACTTCCACCTCCCCATCGCGGCGATCGCCCACAAACACCATTTTTGCTTCCACCCGGTCTTCCCCCCGCAACACAAACACGCGGGATTGCTCGCCCTCCTCCTGGAGCGCAGATTCCGGAATCACAAACCGCTCCGGCTTGGCCGCCACAAACGTCACCCGCGCCAACATCCCCCCCCGCAATTGTCCATCGGGATTATCGAGGAGAATTTCTACGGGGATCTGTCGTGCTTCCGATTCCGCCGCTGGGGCAATGCGCCGCACCGTTCCCCGCCGGGTCTGATCCGGGAAACTATCCAACCGCACCGTGACCAGTT
>RECT01000390.1 GCA_007693875.1 Spirulina sp. DLM2.Bin59 | reverse complement strand
CAACAAGCCATCTACCGCATTCTCGATGCCAACCTCGATCGCGCCAGAGAAGGCCTCCGCATTGTCGAAGAATGGTGTCGTTTTGGCCTCAATGATGCCCAACTCACCCAAGATTGCAAAGCCCTGCGCCAAGAATTGGCCCAATGGCACAGCCCCGAACTGCGGGCCGCCCGCCACACCCCCAGCGACCCCGGCACTGCCCTCACCCATCCCCAGGAGGAAACCCGCGCCGATCTGCAAGACCTGCTCCATGCCAACCTGAGCCGCGTTCAGGAGGCTTTGCGGGTCTTAGAGGAATACGCCAAGCTTTATCAAACGGAAATGGCCGCCGCCTGTAAACAGATGCGCTATCGGGTCTATACCCTCGAAAGCAATCTCAGCGGTGATGATGATTTGCGCCAACGCCTCGAAGCAGCGGCGTTGTACCTTGTTACTGCCCCCTCTCAGCAACTCTTTGCCATCGTTGAAGCGGCATTGCAAGGGGGATTAAAACTGGTGCAGTATCGGGAAAAGGACGCAGATGATCAGGTGCGCCTTGCCCAAGCCCAGAAGTTGCGGGATCTGTGCCATCAATACGGGGCGTTATTTATCCTCAATGACCGCATTGATTTGGCCTTGGCCGTCAATGCCGATGGTGTGCATTTGGGGCAACAGGATGCTCCCATTGCCGTGGCCCGCGCCCTCTTGGGGCCGGGGCGGATTATTGGCCGGTCTACCCATAATGCGGGGGAAATGGAAAGGGCGATCGCCGAAGGGGCAGACTATATCGGCGTGGGGCCGGTGTATGAAACCCCCACAAAACCAGGCCGCACCGCCGTGGGCTTAGATTATGTCCGCCATGCGGCCCGCAACTGCCCAATTCCCTGGTATGCCATCGGCTCCATTGATTTGGAAACCTTGGGGGATGTGATCCAGGCCGGGGCGCGACGGGTGGCGGTGGTGCGGGCGATTATGCAGGCGGAAGATCCCCTCGTCACCACCCAACACCTCACCACCTATCTAGAACGGATGTATGGGCGATGATCACAATCCACGTTAACGGCAAACCCGTCCCCTGTGCCGCCGCCACCCCCCTCTTTTCCCTATTGGAAACCTTGGCCCTCAATCCCCGCCTCATTGCCATTGAATACAACGGCGAGATTTTGCACCGCCAATTTTGGGAAACTTGCCAGATGGAAGAGGGCGATCGCCTTGAAATTGTCACCATTGTGGGAGGGGGCTAAATGTTCGACCGCATTCAAACCCATTGGCAAACCCATCTGGCCACCGCCACCAACCGCCGCCGCTTAAATTTAGCGGTACTGGTGATCCCGGCAACCATCTGGCTCTTTTTCTTCTTTGTCCTACCCCTGTTGATGGTGCTGCTCTATTCCGTTTTAGAACGGGGCATCTATGGCGGCGTTAACTGGCAATTTACCCTCAGTAACTATCAACGGTTGTTGAATCCGATCTATTGGGGCGTATTGGGGCGATCGCTCTGGCTGGCCCTCTTCACCACCGTCGCCTGTCTACTCATCGGCTATCCCCTCGCCTTCTTCATCGCCAGCCGTCCCCCCCAATGGCGCAACACGCTGCTGCTGTTGGTGATTATTCCCTTTTGGACGAATTTCCTCGTGCGGATCTATGCCTGGATCATCATCCTCCGCCGGGAAGGAGTGATCAACGTCCTTCTCTCCAGCTTGAATTTAATTGATCAGCCCCTCGATCTACTGTTTAACTCCTTTGCCGTCACCATCGGCCTCGTCTATGGCTATCTCCCCTTTATGATCCTCCCCCTCTATGCCACCATCGAGCGGTTCGATTTTTCCCTCTT
This sequence comes from Spirulina sp. DLM2.Bin59, assembly GCA_007693875.1. Classification (GTDB taxonomy): domain Bacteria; phylum Cyanobacteriota; class Cyanobacteriia; order Cyanobacteriales; family Spirulinaceae; genus Spirulina. The sequence goes on along the minus strand of RECT01000390.1, from coordinate 4,531 downwards.
GGATGCCTCCCAGGATTTGGGAGCCAACGACCTAAAAACCTTTGTACGCATTGTTTTACCCTTAACATTGCGGGGCATTGTCGCTGGCTGCCTCCTTGTGTTCATTCCCGCCGTGGGGGAATTCATCACACCGGATATTCTCGGCGGCGCCAAAACGATCATGATGGGGAACCTCGTTCAAAATCAATTTTTGGGAGCCAGGCATTGGCCCTTTGGGTCGGTGCTGTCCATTGTCATGATTGTGATTGTCTTAATCCCGATCTTGATTTACTTTCGGATTGCCGATGAAAAACTCAAAGCCAATTAAATCACCGTGCGCAGAGCTTTAACCCTCCAACACCGCTGGGATCTGGCGATCCGCCTCCTGGGCCGGGTGGGCCTATGGGGGATTACCCTCGCCGCCCTCATGTTCCTCTACCTACCCATCGCCATTTTGGTGATCTATTCCTTTAATCGCTCCCGGCTCAATGCCGTGTGGCGGGGGTTTACGCTGGATTGGTATCGCAGCCTGTTTGCGGGGATTGGTGAAACCGGGGCCGATGTGATTACTGGGCAGATTTGGGATGCCCTGTTTAATAGTCTTTGGGTGGGGGGCATTGCCACCCTTGTGGCCACAGTCTTCGGCACCATGGTGGCCCTAGCCCTGGAGCGGTTTAAATTTCGCCGCAAAACCGCCCTAGAGGCCCTGCTCTTTCTGCCGATTATCATCCCCGATATCACCATGGGGATTTCCCTCTTGGTGTTTTTTAGCTTGGTGTTCCAATTGGTGCAGACGGTGACGGGGGTGCGGTTGGTGTTGGGGTTGCCGACGGTGATCATTGGCCATATTGCCTTTAATATTTCCTATGTGGCGGTAACGGTGCGATCGCGCATTGCGGAACTGGACCCCGCCCTCGAAGAAGCCGCCCAGGACTTAGGGGCCAACGAATGGCGCACATTTTACCGGGTGACATTGCCGTTAATTTTCCCCGGCATCCTCAGCGGCGCCTTGCTGGCCTTTACCCTCTCCCTCGATGATTTTGTGATTACCTTTTTCACCGCTGGGGTGGGTTCCACCACACTACCGGTGTTTGTTTATGGCATGATTAAACTTTCCGTCACCCCCGCCATCAATGCCATTTCTACCCTGATGCTGATGGCCTCCTTCCTGATTGTCCTCACTTCCCTGGCGCTCCAACGGCGATCGCTCCGGCTTTGATGGCATCGATCAGGGTATGAATCAAGGGGTGGTTTTGCCCGCTTCTGTATAATGGGATGGGTTAAAAGTTGAAGGGCCGCCAAAACCCCGATGACTCCCTGGCTGATCACACATTTTTTAGGTTGAATGAGAGCTATGAAACGACTGCTCGTGTTTGTGCTTCTGTTCCTCTTCGGAGTTATGATCCCCATCGGATGCACCGCTGACAGTCCAAACACCGGCAGGCCGGGGCGAACAGACACAAATATCCTGAGTATTTATAACTGGTCAACCTATATCGATCCCGATGTGATCACCGAGTTTGAGCAGGAATTTGGGGTGCGGGTGCAGTATGACACCTACGAAAGCAATGATGCTTTGTTAGCGAAAATCCAACCGGGAAATCCAGGCTATGACATCATTGTCCCCACCTCAGATTTTGTCGAAGGGATGGCGGCCCAAGGCTTGCTGAAGCCCCTGAACCATGACAATATTCCCAACTTGGTCAATGTTGATCCGAAGTTTTTAGACACGCCCTTTGATCCAGGGAATGAATACAGTGTGCCCTACCAATGGGGGACGGCAGGGATTGGCTATGACATCGAGGCCACCGGGGAAAAAATTACCAGTTGGAAGCAGATGTTTGATCCAAAGTTTGCCGGTCAGGTGGCATTGCTGGAGGATTCTCGGGCGATGTTGGGGGTAATTTTAATTGCCTTGGGCAAGGATCCCAATACGACGGATCCCGCAGAAATTCAAGCGGCGGTGGACTACATTGTTGACCATAAAGAGGTGGTGGCCACCTTTGCGCCGGATACGGGTCAGGATTTACTGGATCAGGGGGAAGTGGCGATCGCCGTGGAATGGAGTGGCGATGTCTTTCAAGTCATGGAGGAAAACGAGCGGATTCGCTATGTGATTCCAGAGGAAGGGACAATCGTTTGGACGGATAACCTGGCGATTCCCGTCGGTGCTCGCAATCCCGAAATGGCGGAGAAGTTTATTAACTTTGTCCTAGAACCGGAAATTGGTGCGAAAATTTCCAACTATGTGAAGTTTGGCAGCCCCAATAAAGCGGCCATTCAACAGGGTCTAATTCTCGAAGAGGATCTCAACAATCCCGGCATTTACCCTCCGGAGGAAGTTTTTAATAAATTGCAATATGCCAAGGAACTGGGGGCGGATACCCAACTGTTTGATGATGCTTGGACGGAGTTAAAAGTAGCCATTGGCCGGTAGAGCGATCAAGAGGGGGGAGGATGCCGCTCCCCCTCCGGTGCAGATAAGGGAGGTAAGTGGAGTGAAATTAGCCATTGAATTGGTGGATGTGGTCAAAACCTTTCGAGGGCAGAATCAGCGGGAGTTTCGAGCCATTGAACAGTTGAATTTGCAGATTCGTGATGGCGAGTTTTTTTCCCTCTTGGGGCCCTCCGGCTGTGGAAAAACGACGATTTTGCGGATGATTGCTGGGTTTGAATCCCCCACGGCGGGGGAGGTCTTGATTCATGGCGAGGCCATGGGCGATCGCCCCCCCTTTCACCGCCCGGTGAATACCGTTTTCCAAAACTACGCCCTTTTTCCCCACCTCACCGTTGCCCAAAACGTCGCCTTTGGCCTGGAAATGGAAGGGATAGCTCAGGCTCAGATCCGCTCCCGCGTTGGGGATGCCCTGGCATTGGTGAAACTCAACGGTTTAGAAAATCGCCGCCCCCGCCAACTCTCCGGTGGGCAGCAGCAGCGGGTGGCCCTGGCCCGGGCCTTGGTGAAGCAACCAGAGGTTTTGCTCTTTGATGAACCCTTAGGGGCATTAGATCTCAAACTGCGTAAGGCGATGCAGTTGGAGTTAAAAGCGATGCAGCAACAGGTGGGCATCACGTTTGTTTACGTCACCCACGATCAAGAAGAAGCCCTCACCATGTCCGATCGCATCGCGGTACTCTCGGAGGGGAAGGTGCTGCAAGTGGGGACACCGACAGCAATTTACGAAGAGCCGACCTGTCGGTTTGTCGCGGACTTTATCGGTGAAAGTAATTTCTTACTGGGCCAGGTGATTGAGCAGGCTAACGGGGGGTTAGTGGTGTTGGTGGATGGGGAGCTAACCCTTTCGATTCCCTATGAGCCAGAATTGCCGGTGGGGAAGGTGATCACATTGGTGATCCGCCCGGAAAAGGTGACGCTCCACCCCCAAACCCATCATGATCCCCTAGCTCTGCAAGGCACAATCCAAGATGTGGTGTATTTGGGGACAGATACCCGGTTTGTGGTGCAGTTGACCTCAAAAAGTACGCTGATTATCCGACGGCAAAACCTCCACCCCGGCAAGCTGGACAGGTTTACGGTGGGGGAAGCTGTAAAGATCCGCGTCACCCCCAATAGTATGCGAGTGTTGGAGGAGGGGTCTTTGGGGCCCGAGACTGCTTCTGGGGTGCTGAATTTGTCGTGAAACCTTTAATCATCGCCCCTCAACGGAAACCCCCCTCCCAAGGATGGGAGAGGGGCTTCGGAAGAGAAAAGGCATCTTAAAGGTAGCTATCAGCGAGATCTTTGCCGAGTTTTAAGCGGGCGGCGGTGGTCCAGGGGTCTTGAACGCGCCTGTGGCCACGGTCGGCCATGGGCGAACCGTAGGCTTCGCCGAGGCTTTGGCTGAGGTGGTTGAGTTTGGCGGTAGTCCAGGGATTTTTAACGATATTCATAAATTTTGATTCCTTAAAGCCTTTCACCCCTCTATGATAACGTATTTTGAAATTTTCGTATCATTGGCTACAGTTTTTCAAGAAATTGCCCGACAACCGCCCGTTATCCGTAGGGTTAGCGGGGGAGAACTTCAACGCAGTCTTAAACTCTTGAGCGGCGGTAATCGGCGATCGCCTCCCGCACCCGATCCAAACGGATTGGTTTGGGGATGTAGTCATTCATCCCCGCATCAAAACAGGCTTGGCGATCGGTGGGGAGGGCATTGGCGGTCATGGCAACGATCCAGGGTTGATGGGCAAAGTCGCGGCGGATGCTCTTCGTGGCGGTGAGACCATCCATTTTCGGCATTTGCATATCCATAAAAATCAGGTCGTAGGGTTGCTGTCCCAGCATTTCCAGGGCCAATAAACCGTTATCCGCCACATCCGCCGGGTAGCCAATCTTTTGGAGCATCAACTTGGCGAGCTTTTGGTTCACGGGGTTATCCTCCACCACCAGCACGTTTAAGGGGGACTTGCCGGGCTGCGTTGCGCTGGGGAGAGGGGGGGCGATCCGCGCTGGCGTAGTGATCGCCCCCTGGGGGGCAACAGCGGCGGCTTTCAGGGTGAAGTTGACGATGGTGCCGGGTTGATGACCGATGGGTTGAGTCTGGCTAGGGGG
>RECT01000326.1 GCA_007693875.1 Spirulina sp. DLM2.Bin59 | reverse complement strand
TTTTGCGCCAGCCGATATAACCCGTTAGGGGGGAGGCCAATTCAATCAAAATATGCTGCATTTCCTGATCTTGAAGGGGATGCGTTCCATAAAATCTACCCCGCAAAAATTGAAGATCTCCCTCTCCCTGCTTAATAAGCTTAACTAAATCAGACCTAATTTGTAAATCATGAATGATCCCATGTAGATGAGCTTTGAGTTTTTGGTCTGCCTCTTCTCCAAAGGGTTCATGATCCAAGCATGATTTCAATTTTTGCAAATTAATGGAGCCGGAATAGTGCTTTTTTAGTTGTGTGAGATTTTGAAGTGTTTCAGGACGAATCACATTGAGACGATTACCTAATGCTGTTTGATTCGCATCTTCTGTGAGTTCACCAGCAGCAATAATAATTTTAACGCAATTATCATAATGTTCTTGAAGAATTTTATGACCTAATTTAATTAACTGAGCGGGTGTGCCATCGGATACTTTTTCGGTTTTGGTGGCTTTACATTCTCCGACAAGGGCATAGGGCCAATCAGCATAGAAGTCTAATCCCCCTGGCCCGCCCGTAGAATCTGGATTAAGGCTAGCTTTGGCGTTATCGATGGTGTTTGCAAAGCCTAAAAATATCAATGCTTTCCGAACTAATCGCTCAAATTCATGGCCTTGGCTGGAATTACCAATGGCGGCAATTTGGTCAATCCACTGATCATCATCTCCGGTTTTTGAAGGGAATACAGGGGATGTGGTAATGGGTTCGGGTTCAGGGGAAATGCTTGGAGGGGTAGGCGGTTCGGGTTCGATTAATTCTACAGTAGGAATGGGTTCAACTTCAGGTTGTGAAATGGTTGTGTGTTGAGGTTGTGGATGATGGGCGGGTTTGCGGGACTGTAGATCTTGGAATTGTTGGTTAAATTGTTCGGTGGAGAGGATTGGGGTTGAGGGGTCAATATTGAGGGATTGCCCAATGGAGATGGTTTTGCCGATTTTGGCTTGGATATTGACGATCGCCTTAATAGCCACTTTTTCAGGAAGTTTATGCACTTTTAAATAGGCAACAAAGACATAAGCCCGGTTTTCTTTCCGTGCTTTTAGCTCTGAAGCTGTCCAGATTGTGCAGTTGGCAAGGGCTTCAAGTTCTGAAGTTTGGCTAATGGTTTCGCAACGTTCACATTTTGCCCAGGCTTCGATCCAGATTTGGGATGGGGAAGGGGGTTGAGGGAGTTCGGTAATTTCTAAATAGGGGTGATAGGGTTGCTCTGAAAATTGAGTTTCTACGGGATAGAGGAAAAAAGATTGACCGGATTTTAGGGAGCGATGGGGGAGGGCAGCAGCAGTTACGCCTCGGATTAAGGCTTGAATATCCATGCTGGGTAAAGCAAGGGCTAATCGTAGACTATTGGATTCGCTCATTATTCATGGGTTTTGATATCTAAGCTATCTTCAGAATAACCAAAAACAGTAATAATTCGATGTACAAACTTAACAATCTGATTGGCACTTAAACTAGTTTCTACATAAATGCCCGAACCTGATATTTTTTCAGAGCTTTTCAGATCTTCCGGGTTTTTGCTGAAATAAGCGTTCTTACGACCTCTGATCTCCAAAACTTGGGCGAATTCTTTATTGTGATGAAGTTTCATCAATGTGCAAGTCATAATCAAAAGCTCACGCCATGTTGTCACTTCATACTCATTTCCATTAAAGAGGAAGGCTCTAATATTTTTGCCTGTATAGTCTTTTGTTAACTTGGTTTGAGGTGATGGGGCGGAGGAAGGATCATCTTGGGGCTTAATAGCCTTAGAACGAGAGGATTTTTTAGCAACCTTTTTTTGAGAGGAAAGCAGTGCTTTCATTGATGCTGTTGCGGACGCATCAGTTGTAAGTTGTTCGGCTTCCGTTGTGTCCGTAGTTACATCCACTAATTCTGTTATTGTTTCCCCAGAAATGTCATCATTTTCTTCAGTCTCGTCTACAGCCGTAATCATAACCTCTAATTCATGATCGGAGTGATTCTCAACATTAGCAAGATCATTGTCATTAAATAAGCTTTCAATTTGTTCAGCTTCATCTACTTCTGGCAAACTATCTGCACCATTGAATAGATCATCAACTTCAATCATTGATTCATCGATACCACCAGAAGGACTACTTAAGATTTCTAGCAATAACGGATTTGCAAGTACTCTTTCTTGGGTGTAACTCAAGATTTGATCATCAGCCAAATTATAGGTATCTTTTTGTTCACTAACGATATACAATTTAACCAATAACTCAATATTTTCTAAATTTAAATCAACCCATTCTCCACCCTGTTTTTTGACCAGTTTTCTGAGCAGCTTATACGAATCCCAATGACGTTTAATTTTTCGTGATTTAGAACGGACTAAGCAAGCACGGGTAAGATCAAAAGTTGCATAGTCAACCAGTCGGTTCATGCCGGCACAGACAGACAAACCATGGGTATGTTGAAGTACCATCACCCCTAGGTTAAAAGATTTATTTTGTTCCGTACCAACAATTTTAAAATTGATCCAATCATTATTTTTGGATTTTGGGAAAACATCAACAACATCCTGTACAATCACATTGTTAAGCCGATCCCCTGTCGGCGTTTCTCCGGAAAGAGATTGTCCGATGATAGCGGTAAATCCAAACCTTAACACAGAGCCAATAAACTGACTATCCTCAAGAGTTTCAGTCAAATCAATTTCACTCTCTCGACTTAAAGCTAGTTCAATTCGCTCCCCTGGGCTTTCTGGTAACAATTCTTCCTGAACATCAATCTTAAAATTCTCTGCACACCAATTCAATGCTTCGCGCATTGTAGGTCGGTTAACTTTAACATAATTTTTCAATTGATCCGTCGTAAAAGGGTAAATAGGTTCCGGTGGAACTAATTGCCTTTTTTCATAAAAATGATTGACATAGAGCTTTACTAACTCAATCATTGATTTGGGATCAAGAAAATTTAACTCAATGGGCTTTTTTTGTGTAAATGTACAGAGGCGGTCACTAATCCCACCATCTGACATTGCATTGAATAAATCTCGATAGGTGTCTGGCATCATCACGGTTAGAATGATCACACCTTTACTCAAGCTAGATTGTTCTAGGGTGTCATACAAAGACTTGACCAAGATGGCCACAACCTGAGGCGCTCTTAAGCCTTCATCGCTGTAATTTTCTCCCGTATCAATTTCATCAAAACAGATAATAATTGAACTGTGCTGACCAATTAAATTAAAAATCTGTTTAACAATATTTAAAGCACTGCTTTCCTGGTCTTGGTTCCCATGAATAGACGAAGGAAGGCCTAAATACTTAGCATGAGATGCCTCCAATATTTCACCCGCTAACCATTTCTCTGCATAGCTAGATGCTCGTATTGAAAGTGTCCAAAGCACTGCGCGAACGATGTAAGGGCTGATACTATTGGGAATGTTTAATTTTTGAATCAGCAAATCGATGAGATTATTGCCTTTTTGCAAACCCTTCTGATAGACTCTATCAAACTCATTGACCAAGTTCTTGGGAGATTTGGTGTTAGCAAGAACAGTATTAACCATTAAACTGGCTAAAGTTTGCCATTGTGTAATTTCTTCAAGATTAGACCGACTTAGGCTATCGACAACTGTTTGCTGAAAGTGAAAATTAACCTGATCTAGATCCGTGAAATTCAGAACATGAGCATAAATAAATACAGTATTGTTTTCATTGATGAGCCGACGACGAATGCGATTAATTAGATGGGTTTTACCCTGGCCTTGGGTAGCAGTAAATACTAAAGATGTAACCTTATGGGTATGATCTTGGCGTACCTGTTCTAATGCTTGAAAGACGGCATCAGAAGCATGGGCGTTAAAAGATGCCACATCAGGATAACCCTGACCCCAAACATTATCTGACCGAAAAACACCTATATTTTTGAAAATATTCTGGCTCTTGATCGCGCTATTGATCTGCTCTAGAGGTGAGGGAGAGGGTTTAGCCATGGGAGAAAGTCCTTATCAGGGATGGAGACAACCAATACAATCCTTGTAACTGTTAGCGATTAAAGTCGCTTTGCATAAAAACGAAATGCACCCCCGGGTAAAGTCAAGGAATCTGCTTTTTTGTCTGGGGTCATCTCTGCAACTTCTCCAGACATCAATTGAAAAATGTCATCTTCTTGCATTTTGATCAGCCATTCATTGAATTGCAACCGATCTACAGTGTCTTGAATTTCGCGGCGAATACGATAAATTGGGACTAAGTCTTTCAAGTTATACCCTTGATTTAATTGATCATAGGTACTTAAGATTGCTTTTTTGAAATCCCCGTAAGTTTTGAGTTTGCTGACTTTCTTGGTTTGCTGTGGAGAGTCTGGGTGCAAATCTCCAATGGAACGCACCCACTTCAATAAAGCATTGGGAAATTTTGTTCCAATAATTGATCCGGAAAACTTAAAGTCTGGATCCTGCAAACCAGATTTAAGCAATTCTAAGCCCTGGGGCGTTAATGAAAGACTAACAGAACGGTTCTTTGTAGTGACTTTGATCGCCCCATCTTTTTCTAGTTGATCAACAATAGGCTGATAGTCTTTAGCCTTTTCCTTGGAACGGACAAGCCGCTTGTTGAGATCAGAGCGCTTGACTGCTTGATTTAGACCTTGCAAATCCCAAAGAGAAAGCAAAAGACGTGTCTGGGCTTGGGTTTGACTGCCCCGGAGTCCCTTCGCAGGTGTTGACATATATTTAACCGATCAAATTTTTTAGATTGCGGTGCTGGATGCAAAAAGCACCCTCTCCGCCCATTATAGAAGTTTCTCCCGGTAGACAACAAACTGATCAACTGTCCTATACAAAACTATACATTTTTTAAAGTTTTTCAATCATGAAGCACCGCATTCGCAAAGATCCCCCCTTTGGCAAAGTCACCAGAACCGCAAAATCATCCGGAAGGCGATCGCCTCTCCACCACCGGCAAAATTGCCGGCACGGGTGACAGTAGCTCGTACAAATTGCGATATGATCGAGACCTAGCTCTACGCCTCAACCTTCACGATCAGATTCTATGAAGCCCTACCTTGCCGCTGCCCTTCAGATGACGAGCAAACCCAATTTAATGGAAAACTTGCTGGAGGCAGAGGAGCGGATTGAACTCGCTGTGCGGCGGGGGGCCTCCTTAGTTTGTCTGCCGGAAAACTTTTCCTATATGGGCTTGGAGGCAGACAAAATGGCCCAGGCGGGGGCGATCGCTGAAAAAAGCGAGCAATTCCTCCACACCATGGCCCAACGCTATCAAATCACCCTCCTGGGGGGCGGTTTCCCCGTCCCCACCCCAGCCGGCGATCGCGTCTATAACACCGCCCTACTGGTGGCTCCTAACGGCGAAGAACTCGCCCGCTACCATAAAGTCCACCTCTTTGATGTCAACCTTCCCGATGGCAACACCTACCGGGAATCCAGCACCGTCATGGCTGGGACAGAGTTGCCGCCGGTTTACGCCTCAGAAACCTTGGGGAACCTGGGGCTTTCCGTCTGTTACGATGTGCGGTTTCCGGAACTCTATCGCCACCTTTCCAAAGCTGGGGCAGATGTGCTGTTTGTCCCCGCAGCCTTTACCGCCTATACCGGCAAGGATCATTGGCAGGTGCTCCTGCAAGCCCGTGCCATTGAAAATACCTGCTATGTGATTGCCCCAGCCCAGGCCGGGAACCATTATGAACTCCGCCACACCCACGGCCATGCGATGATTATTGACCCCTGGGGGACAATTTTGGCCGATGCTGGGCAGGATCAGGAAATGGCGATCGCCGCCATTAATCCTGATCGCCTCGCCCAGGTGCGCCGCCAAATGCCGGCCTTAGAGCATCGGGTTTTTGGTTAATCTTCCCCTTCGACCTGGGATTTATACTCCCCAGCGGTGAGGATGTCATCAAACTCGGCGTCGGGGTCTTCGATGCGGATTTTAATCAGCCATCCTTCCCCGTAGGGATCTTCGACGATCGCCTCTGGGTTGTCAATTAGGCCATCATTGCGCTCGATCACCGTACCGGACAGGGGGGCCTTCAAATCCTCCACCGCCTTCACCGATTCAATTGTGCCGAACCCTTCCCCCGCTTCTACCTCATCGCCAATTTCCGGTAACTCCAGAAAAACAATATCCCCCAACTGGTCAATGGCAAAGGCCGTAATGCCAATGGTGGCAATCTCCCCATCCAGGCGAACATATTCATGGGTGTCGAGGTACTTCAAGTCCTCCGGGTATTCAAAAGCCATAATCTCAAGACCTCAGGCGTTGCTTAGGCGTGCGTTTGCTGACAACTAACCCTACTTTGACACTCTCAGGTCTAAAGACACTGAGATTCTGCTGACAGAGTCGATTTTA
>RECT01000325.1 GCA_007693875.1 Spirulina sp. DLM2.Bin59 | reverse complement strand
GCCCTCCTCGATCCCCTCGGCCATCTCTTGAAATGGAACCCCCCCCTCAGCCGGGAACGCCTCCACTATGTCTATGAGCGGTGTGTGCGGGTCACGGGCCAAAAAGCCAAGGATCAACTGGGGTGGAATCCTCGCCCCCTCACCGCCATTTTTGATGAATTTCTCCCCTGAATCAATTCTTGATGTTGCCGGATTAATGGCCCGCTATGGCCTCACCCGTCGCGCCCAACTGGATCAACGCCTAGATGCCATCGGGGAAACCCTCCACCCCGATCCCCAGGGGGGAGAATATGCCGATGTTGCCCTCGTGCAACACCTTGATGATCTCCACCGTTGGTTAAGCCAAGGCAAAAGCTTGGCGGACTATACCGCCATGGGCAAAGTCCGGATCATCAGCCATGGGGAGGAGGCCATAACAGGCGGGGCGATCGATGTAACCCCCGTGGCAGATCTGAGCAGTGAGCCAGAAAATCCCCTCACGCCGGTCGTCCTCACCCTATCCCAGGCCCTCGCGGGGCAGTCCTCCACCCCTTCCCCCTTGCAAGTGTGGCGGGAATTGGAAGAAGCCTGCCAATGCAGTTGGATTCTTTCCACCTCTCAAGTCCGTGCCCTCACTGGCATGGCTCCCCATGGGGATATTTATGAATATGGTGCTTTTCGTTTTAAGCGCAATGGCAAGATTGGCCGTGAAGCGGGTTGGGAAGTGTGGAAAATAGCTTAAAACTGAAAATTTAAGATTTTTTTTGTAATCTTTTGTTACAAATCATGGGACAATCGAGCCATCGTCGTTCTGTTCTTAGCCAGATCAGTTGCAACGCTTCTCTATTAAATTAGGAACATAAAAAATGCCCTATACCCAAGAAGAAGGCGGCCGGATCAATAACTTTGCCGCTGAGCCGAAAATGTACACTTCCAAGCCCCCCACCAACACAGAAAAACGCAATTACATCATTGCTGCGATCGTTGCCCTTTCCTTCGTGACGGGGATTGTGCTGGTGGCGTTCTCTGTCAGTTAAATTTAAATTGTCGGCGATCGCCATGGGTCATGGCTTGACCCGGATCATCAAAAACCAAAGGGGGAGATGAAGATCTCCCCCTCCTATTGGGTGGCAACCACTAATCAGGAGCCTAATATTGAGCAGTGGGGATGTCCACCACCGGCCGGTCAATGGAAATGCTCAGATCCTTAATCGCATCAGGAGCGAGGGGAATATCCACCACCGGCTGGCTAACGGCGATCAGGAGACTTGATCCATCAGCTTCAGGGTCTGGGGTTTGGGCAAAGCGGGGGGCCAGGGGGGATTGGGGAGCAAGGAAGGATAACGCACCCACGACGACGGCGGCGATCGCCCCTCCACCCCAAGCGACCCGACGGAATCGGCTTTGCCGTTGCTCTTCCTGAGCAAATACACCGGCCAGGAGAGCATCCGCAGAAGTTTCTGAAACCGGGGTGGGCAGCGTTTGCAACCCGTAGCGCAGTTGCGTGAGGCGTTGGTGCAGTTCCTGTGCAGCCGGATCATGCTCAAGCCAGTCTTGGACTTGCTGACGCTCCGAGGGGCTAACCTCGCCATCTAAATAGGCACTGAGGAGTTCAAATCGATCGCGTTGGTAAATGTCCATGGGTGAATCTAGATCAGAAAAATCAGAGCAATAGGCTGGATTCCCAAGGGAATCATCGAGATGGTGTGTGAGAGACCGGTTATGATTGGATGTCATGATTCACCCCCTAGCGACTTGACAAATCTCCGAAGCTGACTATTTTTTAGTCTATATTCTAGCCCCTTTGATCGGCGATCGCTAGATCCCCCCCACAGTAACCATGGGCTTACTCATGGGTCAAATAGGGCGTTAACTCCTCTTGCAGTTTGAGGCGGGCGCGGGCAATGCGCGACTTCACCGTACCGAGGGAAACCCCCGTCATTTCGGCAATTTCCTCATAGGCTAGCCCTTGGATTTCCCGCAGCACAATCGTGGTACGGAAGGCCTCGGGGAGATCGGCGATCGCCAGGTGCAGTTTTTCATAAAACTCACGGGTGGCCAACTGATCATCGGGCCGGGGCGCATCACAGGCAATTTCCCAGGTCATCTCTCCATCATCCATCCGCCGAGGCGCATCGAGGGAGAGGGGGGGCGCATTCCGTTTCCGTTTCCGCAGTTCATCGTAGAACAGGTTAGTGGCAATGCGCCCTAACCAGCCTTTGAATTTACTCGGCTCTTTCAAGCGGTTGATATTGCGATAAACCCGAATCCAAACCTCTTGCACCAAATCGGCACGGTCTTGCCAATCAGGGGCGAGGTGGTAAAGGATCCGTTCCACATGGGGCTGATAACGGCGCAGCAATTCAGAGAATGCATCGCGATCAGGTTTAGCCCCCTGTTGGCAGCGCAAGATCAGGTCGTAGTTGGGTAATTTGTTGAACGACACCAAAGGCGAAGGTGAGTGAGCCTCAAGGGTTGACCAAGTTGCAAAAACAGATTGACTCATGGGATCGTACTCGGGAACGTTTTACCCTTCTTCCCATGAGGACGCAAGGGTTTCAGGAATGTTCCCGCCCCAGCCCCTCAAGTTCAGCCAAACGACGGATCAACCCCAGTGGATGAACTAAGGGAAACTAACTAGGATTGCTAGACTCATACTGACGAGCATGGGACTGGAGCAAATGGTTCACCTGTTTCAGCACATCGCTACTCTTAAAGGCTTGGCGATCGGGATTGGGATCAGGAGCCTGCAAATTGCGAGAAATGGCCTCGTTGATCTGCTCCCGGATCAAACCCTGTAACTCTTCCTTCGCCTTTTTGCGTTGGTAGCTGGCCCCCTCTTCTGTGGTGGCATAGAGGGGGGGCAAGCGATTGAGGGCATAGGCGGCAATATCCCCCACATCCAAGGGCGGGTCAATACTGGCATCCAGCTCCGCCACCCGGCCAATGGATTCACTCAACACCAGCTCTTCCATGACATTGATAAATTGCTTCCGGGGTACGGCCACCACCTCCCCAGTGAGCAACGCCCCCATGAGGCGATCCAACGCCATATATTCCTCAATGGATAACTCCGAAGCGGTGTCACAAATCCGCCCCACCTCCGCCTCCATTGTGGGAGTGAGGTAGCCGTCGGAAAGGGCTTGTTCAACAATTCGCTCAATACTCATAACCTTAATTTATCGCTGTTGGGGCCGAGGCAAGGGGGATGATTGTCCTCCCTATCTTGCCGTAAAAACGGGACAAACGGGAAGATTTTTCCTCCGGAGAGGACAATAACGTTGAGGGGATCAATCAATTGTGGGAAGGGTGGGGGCTACGGCGCTGAGGAGACTGACGCAGGCGGCCGTTAGGGTGAGTCGGGGGAAGGCGCGATTCAATAACATGGTTTCAGGATATTTCAATAGGGGGGCTAGGCGGTGACAGCCTTGTGATAGGCGATCGCCTGCCGCCAAAGCAAAATCTGCTCACCATTGGCATCCGCAAGGCAAAGACATTGGGGATCTTGCCATAGCACTGTTCCCAGAAAAATATCCCCTGTCAGGAGTTTAATCTCTACCCCCTGTTTATCGGCAACACATCGTTGGATTTGGCGCACACTGGGGAATCCAGTTTCAAATTCAGCCATAATGGAATACGCTCAATGAATTAAGAATGGCGAACCCCGCCACTGTTGGATTTAACATCTGCAAGGATTCCCATGCCCATCGAGTTTAGCAAGTATCACGGCCTTGGCAATGATTTTATTCTCATCGACCATCGCCACAGCCTGGATTTAACCTTGACCCCTGACCAGGCGGTGACGCTGTGCGATCGCCATTTTGGCATTGGGGCCGATGGCGTGATTTTCGCCCTCCCGGGTCAGGGGGGAACCGATTACACGATGCGCATTCTCAACTCTGATGGTTCAGAGCCGGAGATGTGCGGCAATGGCATTCGTTGCCTAGCCCGGTTTTTAGCCCAACTGGAAGGTTTACCCCCCACGGCGGATCAAACCTATCAAATCCATACCCTCGCCGGAGTCATCGCCCCCCAACTGCAACCCGATGGCCAGGTAACGGTGGATATGGGTCTGCCCCGCTTACTGGCTGAGGAAATCCCCACCACGTTAGTTGCAGCCGGGGAAAAGGCGATCGCCCAACCCCTCACCGTAGGGGATCAACCCTGGGAAGTCTCCTGTGTGAGCATGGGCAACCCCCATTGTATTACCTTCGTCCCCGATCTAGCGGCCATCCCCCTCGCCACCCTGGGGCCACAATTTGAACACCATCCCGCCTTTCCCCAACGGATTAATACGGAATTTATCGAAGTGGTGGCGCGGGATTATTTAAAAATGCGGGTTTGGGAACGGGGCGCGGGCATTACCCTCGCCTGTGGGACGGGGGCCTGTGCTGCCGTCGTGGCGGGGGTGTTAAATGGAAAGTGCGATCGCACCACCACCGTCGAACTCCCCGGCGGCAACCTTGTGATCCACTGGAACCCCGACAATCAGCGGATTTACATGACCGGCCCCGCCCAAAACGTCTTTACAGGGACATTCACCCTCAATTTTGAGACGACGACTGCCAACCGATTCACTAACGGACACCAAGCATCATGAGCGGTGGGATCTATCTCATTCAAGGCGACAATCAACTGGTTGCCATGGCCGAAAAACCCTACGATTCAGAAGCCCTCCTCCAAGAACTGGTGGAAAAATACCCCAACCTCTTGGGCATTGATCACCATGATCAACGGTTTAACCAGTGGCTTTTAATTAAACGCACCGGCACAATTCCCACCGATGACATGGGGATGGAGCGGTGGTCGTTGAACCATCTTTTCCTGGATCATCAAGCCATCCCGACGTTAGTGGAAGTCCAGCATGAGGGAGAATATCGCCCCCGCCGGGAAATCATTGGCCAAATGCTCGACTATGCCGCCAATGCGGTGCTGTATTGGCCCGTGGAGTCGATTTTGGATCAGTTTGAAATCAACTGTCGTCGCCAAAACCGCGACCCGGAACAGGTTTTTGAGGATTTTTTGGGGGAAAATGCCGATGAAGAACAGTTTTGGCAACAGGTGAAGACGAATCTCCAAGCGGGAAAAATTCGGCTCGTGTTTGTGGCGGATCAAATTCCGGCGGCAATGCAACGGGTGATTGAATTCCTCAATAAGCAGATGGATCCGGCGGAAGTGTTGGCGGTAGAAATTAAACAATACGTCAGCCCGGAAAATGGCCTCAAAACCCTTGTTTCCAACGTCATCGGCAAAACCGCCGAAGCTCAACAGAAAAAATCCAGCACCGCTCGGGAGCGGCGACAGTGGGATAAGGTTTCCTTCTTGATGGAATATGCCGCCCGCTATGGGGAGGACGAGATGGCCTTGGTGCGTGACCTCTACAACTGGATCGAAGATCATCCCAACGACCTCTATCTCCAATGGGGAACGGGGGATGTCTACGGCGGCTTTACGGCGCGGTTAAAGTTCCCGTCGCCTTTGGTGGAGCTGTTTGCGGTGGGGATTAACGGCACATTGCAAATTGCTTCGGAGGGTTATGCGGCGAGCCCACCCTTTAATGAGGAAGAGGGTTGGTATGAACTGCGCAATCGGTTCAGTGGCATTGGTTTGGCGCTACCGACGAACCCCCTAGAGCGGCGTTTACCCAATTTTCAGCTTTCGACGTTGCCCGATGATGATGCCTTGGAGCCGGTGTTGGAGCGGTTTGATTGGGTGTTACAGCAACTCAGAGCCGCAATCGGGAATTGACCCTCGGTTGGCATCCTCTTGGGATGAAGCTCTCCCCACCTGCCTGCGGTGAGGTGGGGGAGTGCGTCGCTATTTTTGTTCAATTACTGGTGAGGCAATGACGGAGGGTTTTGAGGAGATCCTGCGTGTGGATGGGTTTATCCAAAAAGGCGGCAAACCCCTGACGTTTGGCATTTTGGGCCGCTTCGCTGGCGTTGAGGCCACTCATGGCGATCGCCTTCACCGCCGGATTAATTTGTTGTAGGAGCGGCAACGTCGCCCCCCCATCCATAATCGGCATCATTAAATCGACAATGACCACCGCAATTTCTGCCTTTTGCTCCGCATAGCGGGCAATGGCATCTAAACCATGGCTGGCGGTAATTACCCGGTATTGATAGGTTTCCAACATCGTTTTAACCACCTGGCGAATGGCCTCCTCATCATCCACCACTAAAATCAACTCCCCTGCCCCAGAGCAGAGTTCTAGGGCATACTCCGCCACGGTTAAGGCCGCCGTGTTCGCAGGCAAATAGACCCGAAACTGACTACCGCCATGGATTTGACTCTGAACATCAATAAACCCCCCATGGCTTCTGACAATGCCTAAAACGGCGGATAGCCCTAACCCCGTCCCCATGCCAATTTCCTTAGTGGTGAAAA
>RECT01000085.1 GCA_007693875.1 Spirulina sp. DLM2.Bin59 | reverse complement strand
CACTCGCAATAATGGGGAACCCCCCGAATCGTCACCATTTCCCCCATCACTCCCCAATCCCCCTAAGCCGATTCTGGCTTCAACAACGTCGAAGGATGCAACAACAACTCCGCTGTTGAGCGTTTTTCCACCATTTCCGGCGTAATGACGCAACGATGGACATCCTGGCGCGAAGGTAATTCATACATTACCTCTAACATTAATTCTTCCACGATCCCCCGCAACGCCCGCGCTCCGGTCTTGCGGCGGTAGGCCTCTTGGGCGATCGCCCGAATCGATTCCTGTTTAAACTCCAGTTGGACATTATCCATCAACAGCAGTTTTTGATACTGCTTCACCAAGGCATTGCGCGGCTCGGTTAAAATCGCCACCAACGTCTCCTCATCGAGGGGATGGAGCACCGCCGCCACCGGCACTCGGCCGATAAACTCCGGAATTAAGCCAAACTTCACCAAATCCTCCGGCTCCAACTGCTTGAGCACATCAGCGGTGCGCTGCTCCTTGGATTGGTTCTCGCCGGTACGGACAAAGCCCATGGACTTTTTCCCCGCCCGTCGCTCTACCACCTTATCCAGGCCCACAAAGGCCCCCCCACAGATAAACAGGATGTTGCTCGTGTCGATCTGAATACAATCTTGATAGGGGTGTTTACGGCCCCCTTGGGGGGGAACATTGGCGATCGTCCCTTCCAGCATCTTTAATAACGCCTGCTGCACCCCTTCCCCAGATACATCGCGGGTAATGGAAGGATTCTCACTCTTGCGGGCAATCTTATCAATTTCATCAATGTAGATAATCCCCCGCTGGGCCTCCTCCACATCGAGATCCGCCACCTGTAACAGCCGCAGCAGAATATTTTCCACATCCTCCCCCACATACCCCGCTTCCGTCAGCGTCGTGGCATCGGCCACCGCAAAGGGAACATCAAGGATTTTCGCCAAGGTTTGGGCGAGGAGGGTTTTACCCGAACCCGTGGGGCCAATGAGGAGAATATTCGATTTTTGTAGCTCTACAGATTCCTCAGCCCCCTCCTTGGCAGTGGTGGGTTTGGTTTGGAGAAAGCTAAGGCGCTTGTAATGGTTGTACACCGCCACCGACAGGACTTTCTTCGCCTCATCCTGGCCAATGACATGCTCATCAAGATAGCGTTTAATATCCGTGGGCTTGGGAATATGGTTGAAGTTCAACCGCTCTGAAGGTGCGCGCCGTTTGGGGGGATGTTCTTCCGCATGGGGAACCGGCTGAGTGGCCGGGCTAGAGGAATCAATCAGTTCCTCATCCAAAATCTCATTACATAGCTCTACACATTCATCACAGATATAGACTCCGGGGCCAGCAATTAGCTTTCGCACCTGTTCTTGGGACTTGCCGCAGAAGGAGCATTTGAGATGGGAGTCGTATTTCGGCATTTTTACCTCTTACTGAAGTGCAGCAACGGTGGCGGAAACGTTGATTTCTGGCAGGGCGGCAGCATTGATCACTTGATCAATTAAGCCGTAGGCTTGGGCCTCAACGGAAGACATGTAAAAATCCCGCTCGGTATCCTGGATCAGCCGTTCTAAGGGTTGACCGGTGTGTTCCGCTAACAGTTCATTCAGTTGCTGTTTAATGTACAGAATTTCTTTGGCCTGAATTTCAATATCCACTGCCTGCCCCTGAGCACCGCCGAGGGGTTGGTGAATCATAATCCGCGAACTGGGTAAGGACATCCGCTTGCCTTTGGTACCACCAGAGAGGAGAAATGCCCCCATGCTGGCGGCGATGCCATAGCAAATCGTCACCACATCGGGGCGGATTTGCTGCATGGTGTCGTAGATGGCCATGCCCGCATAGACGGAGCCACCGGGGGAGTTGATATAGAGTTGAATATCTTTTTCCGGATCCTCAGCATCCAAAAACAGCAGTTGGGCCACCACAGAATCGGCGATGGTATCGTCGATCGCCGTCCCTAAAAAAATAATCCGTTCGCGGAGCAGCCGTGAATAAATATCAAAGGCTCGTTCTCCCATGCCGGACTGTTCAACGACCATGGGGACAATGGCTTGACCCATGGCGTGATAGTTATAGGTGGATTCGTTCGGTAGGCAGATGGAGGTGGCTTGGGATTTGATCATGCTGAGGGTCAGAATTGAGAAAGCAGCGTTCTTCTACTTGTTAATTATTATGCCTTATGTACCGGGAGACGGGGGAAATTCGAGAGAAATCGTCAGCGGGATGGAATGATAGGATCCCATCCCGTTGTTGATTATTCTTCTTCGGCAGTGGGCATTGCTTCTACTTCCACCGTTGTTTCCTCTGGTTCAGCTTCTGATTTCGGAGGGTTGAGGGTTCCCTTCGGTACTAACTCAACGGTGATATTTTCCCGCAGCCATGCCAACACCTGGTTTTCCACCAGGTCTTTAGTGACAAATTCCCGGAGGCGGTCTTGGTCAATGGCCTGACCCGCCAACTGTTCAAGAATCCCCTTGATCTTTTCCTCCACTGCGGCGGGATCGGCGGTGATGGATTCACGACGGGCCACTTCTTCGAGGGCAAGGGAGGTTTTGAGCCGCTCGATCGCTTCCGGGCGGGCATTTTCCCGCAGGGTGGGCATCATATCGGCATTGAGGATCGTTTTCATATCCAGACCGTATTGCTCCATTTCGGCAACGGTCTGGCGGATTGTCATGTCCACCTCTTGCTGAATCAGGGTTTCGGGGGGGTCAATGGTGGCGATTTTGAGGAGTTCCTGGGCGATCGCCCCTTCAATGCTGGCGTTGGTGGCATTTTCCGCCTGCTTTTGATATTGGGATTCCAGATCGGCCCGCAATTCCGCCAGGGTTTCAAAGCGGCTCACATCATCGGCAAAATCATCGTCCAGTTCCGGCAGTTCCTTCTCTTTAATTTCCAGCAACTTCACGGAAAATTGAGCCTGTTGACCGGCGAGATCCTCCCGGGCATAGTCCTCCGGGAAAGACACGAGAATGTCTTTTTCTTCCTCGGGGTTCATGCCCTCAATGCCAGCAATGAGATCTTCGAGGAATTTATCCGGCTCTAGCTCCAGTTGAAAATCCGTCGCCTCTGCCCCGGCAATCACTTCGGTGCTCACTTCGCCATCGACCATGAGCCGACCGCTATAGTTAACCACCACCACATCCCCCCGTTGGGCGGCCCGTCCTTCCACCGGCACCAGGGCCGCCACCTTGGACTGTTGATCCGCCAAGAAGCGATCGACCTGTTCGGGATCATAGACTGTCTCCTCTGCCTTCACCTCAAGGGCTTTATAATCCCCCAATTCCACCTCTGGTGGTACATCCATGGAAGCAGCAAAGATCAGGACTTCACCGGGTTTGTAGCGATTGAGCAGTTCATCAATCCCTGGCTCAATTTGATAATTCCCCAAGGCATCAATTTCTTGCTCCTTGACGGCCTGCATGACGGTATCCTGCACCAAATTTTCTAAGGCCTCTGCCCGAATTCGTTCGGGGCCAAGGCGTTGGAGCAGGATGGGACGGGGAACTTTGCCCTTGCGAAACCCAGGAATCCGCACCGTTTGCGCCAAGTTTTTGATGACTTTTTCATAAGCCTGCTTGGATTTGTCGGCGGGGATTTCAATGGTAAGGGTGACTTGACTTTTCGGTGTTTTTTCCTGGGATACTTTCATGAACGACTCGCTTTCCAAACCGTAAACTTATGGGGTAATTGCCGGCCCGATGGGCTCACCCGAGCTAACCTTCTGGCTAACTGGTGGGCGGACTCCTGGGGACGGCTGGGGTTGATCTTGATCACATGGCCCGATTGCCTATCATAGAGGTTAATTCCCTCAATCCGCATCCCCAGGGGAAAGGTCTGCCCAGAAAACTCGACAGCCCTGAGATCATAGTACAATGATAGGGTTATCCCGTTGCCGGTTCCGATGTTAGAGTTCAGCACAAGCGGGCGGAACGGCTCTGAAGTGAATAGGGGCGAGGGTCAACCCCCCTCTGTAGTTTTTTCGGCGTTCAGCGCGTTCCTTGGGGTTTGTTTTGAGTTTCCACTGTTGCTATTTGGAGGTTTGTTAGTTTGACCAATTCATTGCGGGTTGCCATTCTTGGCGCAACCGGGGCCGTGGGGACGGAGTTGATGCAACTCCTCGAATCCCGTCAATTTCCTTTGTCTGCTTTAAAACTCCTGGCTTCCTCCCGTTCAGCGGGGCAGCATTTAACCTTTCAGGGGCGATCGCTCCCGGTGGAGGTGGTGAATGAGCAGTCCTTTCAGGATGTGGATTTGGTGCTGGCTTCAGCGGGGGGGAGTATTTCCCAAACCTGGGCGGCCAAAGCCGTGGCAGCGGGGGCGGTGTATATTGACAACTCCAGCGCCTTCCGGATGGATCCCACCGTGCCGTTAATTGTGCCGGAGATTAACCCCGAGGCCGCCGCCCACCATGAGGGCATCATTGCTAACCCCAACTGCACGACGATCCTCATGGGGGTGGCCATCTATCCCCTCCATCAAGTGCAGCGGATTCGCCGCATTGTCGTGGCTACCTACCAATCCGCCAGTGGGGCCGGTGCTAAGGCGATGGCGGAGGTGCAAGAACAAGCCCAAGCGATCCTCAAGGGCGAACCCCCCCAAACGGAAATTTTTCCCTACCCCCTGGCCTTTAACCTGTTTCCCCACAATTCCCCCCTCAATGAGCAGGGGTATTGCCAAGAGGAGATGAAGATGGTGCAGGAGACCCGCAAGATTTTTGGGGATCCGGATCTGCGGATTACGGCCACCTGTGTGCGGGTTCCCGTCCTGCGGGCCCATTCAGAAGCGGTTAACTTAGAGTTTGATGCGCCGTTCCCGGTGGATCAGGCGCGGGCATTAATCGCCCAAGCTCCGGGGGTGCGCCTCGTGGAGGATTGGCAGCGTAATTATTTCCCGATGCCCAGTGAGGCCTCTGGGGAAGATGCGGTGCTGGTGGGGCGGATTCGTCAGGATATTTCCCATCCCCAGGGTTTGGAGTTGTGGCTCAGTGGTGATCAGATCCGCAAAGGGGCGGCCCTCAATGCCGTACAAATTGCGGAATTGTTGCTGGATCGGGATTGGGTTAAACCGCAATCTGTCCGGTTGGCCGCCACCCATTAGAACAGCCAGAGACAACGGGGATGACCATAGCCCCCCCCGTTCCCGGTTCCCCCTCAACGGGTCAAACTTGATAACCTTTGCTAACGTGATAGTAATTCTGCAGGAGATGATGACAGTGTGAGTGAATTTGGTAATGTCGCAACGGCGATGATTACGCCGTTTACCGCAGCGGGACAGGTGGACTATGCCACCACGGAAAAGTTGGCCGCCCATCTGGTGGCCCATGGCACGGATACCGTCCTGGTTTGCGGCACAACGGGGGAATCCCCTACCCTCTCTTGGGAGGAGGAGTTTGAACTGTTTCGGGTGGTGAAGCAGGCGGTGGGCGATCGCGCTAAGGTGATAGCAGGTACGGGGTCGAATTCTACCGAAGAGGCGATCGCTGCCACCCAAAAAGCCGCTAAACTGGGCCTAGATGGCACATTACAGGTCGTACCCTACTACAACAAACCTCCCCAAGCGGGGATTTATCAGCATTTTGTGGCGATCGCCCAAGCTTGCCCCGACTTGCCGATGATGCTCTACAACATTCCCGGCCGCACCGGGCAAGCCCTCCAGCCGGAAACCGTGGCCCGCTTGGCTGAAATTGAGAGCATTGTGGCCATCAAAGAAGCCAGCGGCAGTTTAGATATCGCCAGCCAGATCCAGGCCCTCACACCGCCGGATTTTGCCCTCTATTCTGGGGATGACTCCCTGACCTTACCCCTGTTGGCCATTGGGGGAGCCGGTGTGGTCAGTGTCGCGAGCCATCTCGTGGGCAATGACCTCCAAGCCATGGTACGGGCCTTTCAATCCGGTGATGTGCGCACCGCTCAAGGGATTCATCTCCGCCTGTTTGACCTGTTCAAAGTTTTATTTTGTACCACCAATCCGATTCCCATTAAAGCGGCCTTAGCCCTCCAGGGCTGGTCTGTGGGAACGGTGCGATCGCCCCTCTGTGCGATCGCCCCTGATCAAGAAGCGCAAATCAAAACCGTGCTTGCACAACTCGATCTCTTAACCCCTGAGCCATAAACCCTACAGCAATTGCAATGACTAAACCCACGCTTAAATCCCCTGCCTTGAAAATTATTCCCCTCGGTGGACTCCATGAAATTGGCAAAAACACCTGCATCTTTGAATACAACGATGAAATGATCCTCCTCGATGCGGGGATCGGCTTTCCCACCGATGGCATGCATGGGGTCAACGTTGTCCTGCCGGACATGACCTACGTCATTGAGAATCGCCACAAGATCAAAGGCATGATCGTCACCCACGGCCACGAAGACCACATCGGCGG
>RECT01000322.1 GCA_007693875.1 Spirulina sp. DLM2.Bin59 | reverse complement strand
CCGCTGAGGGCGTTACTAGTTCTATAGGAAGGGGGGATAATTTTTATGCAATTTTTTGGAAAAAACTTGTAAAGTTTTTTAGGGAACTGATATGGTTCTGTAATTCGGAGTGTTTATCTAATAAAATAGAAAATCACACCCTAAGTTTGCAAATACTGGCAATTCTGTAGTTTGACCTCCTTTAGTAACTTTAAGCATTGCATTACTGGTAATCCACCCAGCTTGAGCACCGGGATGCTCTATGCGCCAATTACCTTGTAGTGTCGCCGTAATTGAGCGATCAGAATTGTGAAACGTGAAATTGCCAGGATTTCGAGTTTGTTCTGGTGCAATTTGTCCCCCTGTTAATCGTAATTGTAATGCTTGATCATCAATCCTGACATTGGCTGAAGATCCACCACCGTATGCAGTCAAAAGATGCGTTAGGTTGTCATTAGAGTTTTGCCAAACGGCTAAACCACAAACATCTAGGGTGGGGACAATGCCAATTCTGGGTGAGTTTTCAGTGACTGAGAATAAAAGTCCAAAGCTGTTGACAATTCGACCTAAAATTTCTGGCTCTGGATCGTTCACCGAATTGACCCAAGATGAAATGATGATTAGTTTAGTTCTTTGGGGTGAATAAAGCACATAGTTTCTAGTTAGTCCGTCACCTCCACTTTGATAATGAAATCTAAGTGCAGATTGCCTAGCAACAGTCGTTTCTTGTATTCCACCCCGAAGGTTTATTGACTGTTGTGCTCTCCATGACTCAAAAGCTTGACGTAATGACACACTTGATGGAACATCTGAAGTTTCAACGCTGACCGAAGCAGCCGTGTAAAATAAACTAGTGGGAGGGTTACAGAGATGGTATTCATAAGCTTCTGGCGAAAAGATTAAAATTGAATCTCTTTCAGCAACAGCCCGATAATTTTGCGGAATTTGCAGTCTAAAAGGATTCCTGATTGAACGAATCTCTCGACTCTCACTGGAAGGAAGAGATTCTCTCCCCAGAGTACAGCTTATATTGTGAACACCTTGGGCCTTAGCAGTATCAATAGGCAGTGCTATTCCCGATGCCTGTATCATACTAAAAATAGCCACCAGCCACAAGTAGCTGAAATTAAGATTAAAATTGAGGGCCATTACTATCTCCTTTGATCGTGAATATTTTAGAAAAATGATGTAATGATTTTGCCATGATTTAAGATTCCCATCTACAGCATTGTTATTTTGGTGATAGAGTGCATTGTGCACGGTTTAGATCTCTGATTGTATCCTCACTAAAATGCCAAGTGTTAAGCGGTTGAGGAAAAGCTATGTATTCATAGGCATCAGATACTAACACTCCATCTGGAAAGGGAGAGTTGTTGGCAAAATAAGTGAATGATGTGGTAGGAGTCGTAATTCGATTGTTTAACACTTGACCAATTTCCATTCGAGAATTAAAACCAGAAAAACGTACCACACAAACCTGATTAGGAACTAGAGATGGATAAACTGAAACGGAAGAAGTCCCACGAGTAACGTCAGCTTGCCAATACCCTAAAAACTGAGCAACTGATGGATTTACTTGTGACCATATTTGTTGAAACTGTTTTAGCTCCTGTTGTTCCGTCCTTTGTCTTCTAAACTGTTCTATTTTTGTGATTAATGCACTGGCTGTACTACGGGGAACTCCGGCGCGAATTAAAGTATCTAAGTCTACATAAAAAGGGCTAGTCAAAACAGACCATTGACCATTGCTTTTTCGTAAGACAATACCTCCACCATTTTGACCCACCCCATAGTCAATCATCGCATAATTGTTAACAATAGCTACACCATCAACAAAATAACTACTAATTCTAGATCCAGCCCAAATGTTCATGATTGGCTGATAGATTAGTTTGAGGATTGTTTCTACTTCCAAATCAGATGTAATTGGAACTAAAGGTGATTGATCCGATTCAAAAGACTGTTGTTTTAGAAAAGGGGTTACCACAGAATCAACTTGTAACAAATTATTGACAAAATTTTGATATTTTTGTTTTTTAAGATCAGTTCCCTGATCATCAACATAGTGCATGAAATCGCCAGAAAGAACTTCTTGAGTTTGATAAGAAAAACTAGATCGGGACTGTTGTATTTTTTGCTCGGTCAGATAACTTTCACTGGCTTCTGCATTTAGGCTGAGGTTTATCGTCAAACTTAGCCCCAAAACCATGGCAATTTTCTTGGTTGTAAGCAATTGAATACAGTCTAGTTGAACTAATGAATGTAGTTTGCTATGTTTGAGCATTAACATCTCCTTTTATTTTACAAAACATGAAGTTTTACTTCGCACTGTGCTAACTTTTCCGCTAACCATTGTTCAAAAATTTGGTTGCGGATTTGTTGCTTTAAAGTGTCATCGAGTTGTATGGGAATAAATTGTTCTACCCGAAGAAGACAATAACCACCCTCAAGGGTAAAAGGGCCAATGATTGATCCTGGAGGTGCAACACGAACAGGTTCTTGGGCAACTTCAGGGAGTTGGGAAATAAAGATTGGAGGCATGACTCCTTTAACATAGCGATCTTCAGTCAAGGAATATTTTTGGGCGATCTCTCCGAAGGATTCAGGATTTTCTTGAAGCTGAGCTTTGATGGTTTCGGCTTCCTGCTGTTGTGCAACAACAATTCTTGAGAGTGCAATTTTCTCAAGTTTTGTCTGGTTCATCTCAAGGAATGGCTGAATTTTGGGTTCAGTGATCTCTAGCTTCAGTTTTTCAGCCTTAAGCCGCTTCTCCAGTTGCTCTCGCAGAGAGTCATAGCTCATACTCTTTTGTTGGAGCCACGCTTCAAATTGTTCTGGAGCCACCAATCCATTTTGAGTGCGGATCTGAACGATTGCCTGTTCAATGTCATGAGAACTGATATGCAGAGTATCACGAGATTTTATTTCTTCCTCAATCAAATACTGTTGTAAGATTTTAAGAAAAAATAATTGATCATCTCCGATAGTACGAAGATACTGTAGTGCTTCGACAAAAGATATGTCCTTTTTATTGATTGTCAAGATTTTTTGAGATTTCATTTTATAGAAAGAAGCTCCCCGTTTTTCAAAATTATAGCGCCCTCTGAGTTCTACATCTATCTTCTATTCACAAAGTTTAGAAAATCTGATGTTCATCTCACCTACATGTAACCCAACAACTAGAGTTATATCAACTAATACCAATTCCCTAAATGAGAGCTACACATAAAGTAATTGAGGGAAAGTGCTTAAGCCCCTTGTTTTGTCGCTTGATTTTGGAGAATTGGTATAAGGTTTCTCCTCGTTATATACACAGCATATTTTTATACATAATCGAGAGGAGAGCTTCATGCTTAAGTAACATTCATAGAAAGGGAAAAGTCAGATATATCCCAATCAAAAAGATCCGCTGAATGATTGATACTCGGTAATATATCAAAGTAAGAGGACCATGACTCCGACACACCAATATTACCCAAACTTTCTAAAAATTGTTCCTTTCCCCAAAAATTAGGTATTTCGTCTAACAACAAGGACTTAACAAAGTCAAGCCCCAGTGAAGCCTCAGCTTTTATTCCCGGCAAAAAGCTAGTACTTAGAGTTCCCACTGGTTTAATAGTTGGAGTCAGGTTATAGGTACTACCTGCCGCAATATTTGTAGGTATGGGAATTTGCATTGACTGAGACTGCCCATCCAAACCCACGTAAAAACATTTATCTAGACCAAGGTTGTCAAAGGTGACTTGAAAGCCAGTAACAGAAAAAAGAGACTCTTTTTTGATATCAATTCCAACTTTTAGTTTGAGCCCATCTATATCAGTCCCAAGATACTGCAGTGCAGAATCTTCTGCTTTCAGAGAGCTTGCAGAATTCCATGTTGTAGTACTTCCTGACAATCCCAAATCGAAGCCGCCAGGTTTTAAAAATGAACTAACAACATCAAAAAGATCTAATTCTAAACTCATTTTACCTTCAAATGAGGGTGGTTCAATCTTGATGAAACCTATCTCAATAGGATCTCCCGAAGCTTCCAATTTAAATCCTAATTCAGTACCAATGGATATGCCAGCACCCAAAAATGTTTGAAATTTCAGTTTCTCATTTCCTAAATTTGCCGACTCAAATTTTAAATCTATAACTGAACCCGCTTCAATATTTTCAGGATAGCTAATATTAAATAGGGCTGGAAAATCTAATCCAAATGTACCCGCACTAAAAAAAGCTTCAGCTTTTAGATCAAATGAGAAAGATAAATCAGCAATGCCCAGTAGATTTAACTTGGGAGTTTTAAAGCTTTGAGAAAAATTCAGTCCTCCACCCCAAGGATTATCTAATCCCCATAAACTACCATTGTCTATAGAAAAATCGACTTTAATTGATTCAGATATTAACTTAGATGGCTGATTATCAACCTCATCATCAGGGCCAGGTCGCTCAACATCATTCCTTGGCTGATCTGGATCACCTAAATCTCCACCAATAACCGGAAGATACACTGACTGACCTGGTTGCAAACGCCTTGCTTCCTCTTCAGTAAATGTGCTGCCATCAGGCTTCTGAATTTCCCGCCAACGGTTGCCATCCCCCAAATAACGTCGAGCAATATCCCAAAGCGTATCGCCCGGTTTGATGATGTATTGCTGCTGTTCCCCTGGACGAGCTACTGGCGCATCTAGGGAATTGCCCGGGCCGCCATGAACGATCGCCGCTGAAATCCACTGGTCAGTACCCGCAATCCGATACCATTGATCCGTCCCAGTCCCTAGACCTGGATAAGAAATAAATTCACCCGTCCGCGCCGCGTCAAACGTAACTGTTGCCCCATAATTGCGCGTCCCAACAATTGCATGACTCGTACTAGGGCCAGAACGAACATTAGCTCCAATTGTCGAAATAATCCGACCTGTAAACGTACCTGCGGCACTTGCTGCCGTTCCATCTTGAACCTGAACTCCCGGAACGCGAAGAAAGCGATCTGGGTTACTAGCAGAGATAGTGCGAACAGCATGAAGCGTTCCAAGACCACCATCTGCACTAGACCTCCAGTGAGATTCCGAAATAACAATAGTGCCGTCAGGATTCACTTTCTCAACCACGGCAACATGATTCCCATTTGTACTCCATTGAGCAATGTCACCAGGCTGAGGACTAGAAACAATCTGCGTTCCATTAGACATTTGAGTATGCCACCGGCTTGCATTACCAGACATCGATTGCAATGCAGCCCGGTTTCCACCCAACTCTAGCAAGCGACCATGAGCATACCAGGTGCAATTACCTGCTGTACCACGCCCACCATTATTGTTTGCATTCCAGCCCCCACCTAGAAGATTAGAACCCCAACCAGAAATGTGAAAAATATTGCCTGTCGTGTAAAATTCGGGCCGTGACCGGAAGTAGTCAGCATTTACTCTCGACAAGATGGGATTAGCTAAGCTGGGATTAGTAACTGGTGGATTAGTAACCGGTGGGGATGTATTGGGCTTCAGAACTGGGGGTTGACTCCCTGGGAAACCATAAATATAAGCACTGGGCATCCAATAATCCGTGCCAGCTACCCGGTACCACAATTCATCAGGTGTTCTCAGTTGATAGTCAGTGACTTGCTCCCCATAAGTCCAAGCGTCAAAGGTGAGGTTTTTACCATAGGGTTCGGCCAAATAAGTTGCCCAAGGCTCAGGATTCGGAACACGATCATCATGCCGAGTACTATAACGATAAGCAGTACCAATCGCCGGCATTGGCCATCCGGTAAATGTCTCTGAAACAACCCGCACTGCCCGATCACCCGACGTGAAGATACCCTCGCCACTCCAAGTTTCGGGAATCAAACTGTGTGGAGCGTAATGAACATCAGGCTTCGTCGCTTTCGCTAACTGCACCGCCGCCATGATATTGACCAGACCAGCCCCTGTCTCCAAATCAAACCCTGTTGCACCCAGATCCGTTGCTGTATCTTTGAGGATTTCAACCACTTGGCGATAGCTTAATGCCGGATTTGCTGCCCACACCTGAGAAACAGCCCCCGTCACCTTCGCCGTAGCTACCGAAGTTCCAGACATAGTTCCCACACCATCCCCAGTTAGGGATAATCGGGGATTGTCCACCGTTCCACCATAGGCCATCAAATTCAAGCCATGGCCATAACTGGAGTAATCTACCCGGTCTGCACCCTGCCAGGCTGAAACCGTTGGATCGAACTGCTCCGCTGCCCCCACGGTAATAATATTGTCAAACTCTTGGGAAGCCTGACCCAAAGCCGACATCACGCCACCATCATTCCCCGCTGCAACAACGAGTAACACATTATTCTGTCGGGCATATTCGATCGCCGCCCGCTCCGTCGGTGTGAACTCATAGCGCGTCGTCACATTCCCCGCCCCATCAATTTGGGTGAG